>CAYWOA010000028.1:0-10674 GCA_964459795.1 uncultured Candidatus Saccharibacteria bacterium
GGAAGACAGACATGCAAAGGCCCTCCGGCTTATGGAGCAAGAGGGTACGTGGGAAAAAGCGCAGTAGCGTACGTCTGAGTTTTGACATGTGGTTTTAAAGGGTTTTTGTATTGGTTTCTGGTTGAGAGACCAATGTTTGTTTGGATAAGCTTTTTTGGTTTTTGCTAATCCTGCAAAAAGTATGTACTCACCGCCCCGGATGTTCAAGAGGAAATGTGCAAAAAAAATATCCAAATTTTTGGGCAAAATCTGACGCTCAAACTTCTTTTTATGTTGTTATAAAATCTACGAAATATCTTCACCTCTGTTAATGTTGTCTGCCAATGAGTCATTTTGGGGCGGTTTGGGTACAAAATATAGTTGTATTATTAACTACTATTTTTTACTGAGAATGAACTTATCCACAAGCGCCCTCCAAAAACGCCCGCATTTGGAGCCACAATCGGCCATGCGTAAGCCCTCGGCTTAAGCTGTTGTTATAACCTCCGGCCTGCAGTGAGAACTTAGCTCCGAAGCAGCTGCAGGTACGGTCGCTGAAAGATCGGAGATGAGCAAAAACTGATTGGCTGGTTGAGGTAAGCGTTCGCCGTGTGAGGAGGATGTTTGAACAAAGCCGTCAGGCTGCAGTGAGTTCCGCACGAACCGGAAGAACGATAGCTCATCCAGCCAGTCAGCCGGTTTTTGCGTATTCTCCGGTGCACTTTGCTTCTTTCTGGCAAGAGAAAGAAGGCGAGCCGGCTTCGGCCGGTTCGAAAAAAGATGCTGGCAGAAACGAAAAAGCAGCCCTTACGGGCCGCCCCTCTATCATCCTACCTGGCGCTACGCAATCGTATCAATCGAAATAACCGTCTGCTGCTGGCGATGACCGTGCACTTTATGGACACGCTTTTTCGCCTTGTAGCGGATCGCGGTCACTTTGTCGGCCCTTGCCTCGGCATCATCGATTGTCGCTTTGACGCTCGCGCCTTTTACCGTAGGCGTGCCGACGGTAACGTTTTCGCCGTCTACAACGAGCAGTGGCTCAAACTCGACCGTTTTCTGGTCGGTCTTGAGGCGCTCGATGGATAGAGTCTGACCTTCGGCTACGACATATTGTTTGCCGCCGGTAGCAATAACTGCTTTTTTCATCCGTCTTCCCTTACCTTTCGTACACTTAAATGTCCCGCTATCATAGCAGAATCTACCCCTGTTTGTAAACCCATCCCCGCCCCATGCCCAGCTCCTGCCATCGCCCCGCCATCTTGCCTTCGCCCCCACTTCGCCAATAAGTTAACGATCGTGCATAAAATGTCGAATTATGCGAAGAGTTGGGCAGCCTCGTACACCACCACCTCATCACTCAAACCAAACTCCTCTATCGCTTCCTGCAGAATCTCTCGGTGATCATAGCTGCTCACCCACACACTCCTCTGCACGTAAGTAAAGTCGAGGCTCTTGAGCAAACGGCGGAATTCATGTCTGATCTTCACCCGTTCCTCGGGGATATCAAACACGACCAGCAGCTTGCCGCCCTGTACAAGTTTTTCGGCGACGAAGGGGCGTGCTTTCCGCCTTCCTTCCTCGGTTAGCTCAAGCATATGTTCGCGGCGTACGATCAGACCATCTGCCTTCGCCCGGCTGGCGGTATCGCGCAGCGTCTTTTCGGAATAGCCACTGACCTTCGATAGCTCGTAAAAGAATTTGCTGGGTTTGAAGGCAAGCCACAGGTTCTCGTCAGACAGCGGCAAACAAAGCCCTCGCAGGATAAACTGCCTTGCCGTCTTCGGTCTCGCCATACTCTCATACTACACTTTTCGCACGATCGTGCAATAAGTGTCGAAAAAAGCGGTGCGTAAAGGAGAGTTAGAGCTGCGTTGAGCTGGCAATGCAACGCTCGACGAAAGCAGCGTACAGCTGGTTACCACTATCATCGGACTCCGGGTGCCACTGCACACCGTAAAAGTTCCCATTTGACATCGCCTCGATGACGCCGTCCGGCGCACGGGCGCACAGCTTGAATTTATCTGGCATCACGGCGACAGCCTGGTGGTGGCGCGAGGCGACACTCAGTACCGTACCCTGTGCAATACCCAAAAAGTCTTCCGTTACCGACACATCGTGCATCGTCAGCACATGATTCGCACTCCCCGAGACTTCATTCGTGATGTCCTGATAAAGCGCCCCACCAAAGTGGAGTGCCAGCAGCTGCATGCCGTAACACACCCCCAGCACCGGTATGCTGTGTTCAGCACAACGGTCGATGAGTAGCCGTTCCCACATGATCCGTTCGAGCGGCTCCGGCACGGTCAGCAGCGCCTCCCCACCGTAGACCTCAGCGGGAATATCTTCGCCCCCCGATATAACGATGCCGTCGCACAGCTCGGTTATCTCCGACAGATGCATATCTGGCGTCAAGATAACCGGCACAGCACCGACGCTCGCCAGCCGATTGGTGTACTCCCGACGGAGGTAGAAAGAAGCCTGCGAAGCTGGCAGTTTGACTCCTTCGTCAAAGGCTGGCGTCACGCCAATAACCGGTTTACTCCTGAAGCTCATTAGACCTTCCTGAGTGCGATGGCTAGCTGGGTGCCGTCAATTTCCGCTGTCAACGTGAAAGCGCCCTCACCAGGGTCTGCGAAGCTCTGGGCGAGCGTCTCGGCTTTGATAGTCGCCTCGAAGTCGGTCAGTGCTCGCTTGAGCTCTTCGCCCTCAGTTTCGAGAAGGAGAACAATACGGTCGTCGACGCTCAGCTCCGCCTGCTTGCGCGCATTTTGCACCATGCGCACAACCTCGCGCATCATACCCTCTCGTTTCAGCTCTGGGGTCAGCTGTTTATCAAGCGTAACTACTAGATCTGACGTATCGGTATATTGCACGGTTTTGACATTCACTTCCTCCGCCACAATTTCCTCGTAATACTCGGCGAGGCGGCTACCGCCGTAGGTCAGCAGCGACAGCGGCTGCCGCACTTTGACCTGCAACTCATCATCTGTCTTTTGCATCCGGGCCGCCAGACCTTGTTCGATCACGCGGCGTGTTTGGGCCATATTGGTCAGCACCACCTCGTCGATAGCACCCTGGACTGGCCAATCAAGAAGGTGCACGCTCTCGCCGCCGGCGAGCTGCTGATGAAGCTCCTCGGCGAGGAATGGGGTAAAGGGCGCTAGTAGCAAGCTAAGCCGTACAAGCACATAGTGCAGCGTTCTATAGGCCCGCTCCTTATCACCATCATCCTCACTCTTCCAGAAACGACGGCGGCTGCGGCGGACATACCAGTTGCTCGCATCGTCGAGAAATGGTAGGACACCGCCGAGCGCACCGGGCAAATTGTACTCATCCGTATCGACCGTCAGTTGCTGCTGGAGTTGATGTAAACGTGACACCACCCAGCGATCAAGTGGGTTCTGTAACTCCTTGAGAGGATCTGCTAGATTACCATCCCACTCCCACTCATCAACCGCAGCATACATTGTAAAAAAGTCATACATATTCCATATCATGGCCAGTTTTCGCTGCACATCCTGGACGTCTTTGTCCGCCAGGCTGAAGTTCTCGCCGTTCGTGAGCGGACTCGAAAGCATGAGGAACCGAAAACTATCAGCCGAATAGGTGTCCATCAACTCCATCGGATCAGTGTAATTCTTAAGCTTTTTGCTCATTTTTTTGCCGTCGGCTGCATTGATGAAGCCAGTACAGATAAGGTTTTTCCAGGGCGCTCGGCCAAACAGCCCCACGTTGACCGCCATCAAGCTATAAAACCACCCACGTGTCTGGTCGATAGCCTCGATGATGAAATCTGCCGGGAACATGCGCTCGAATTTCTCCTTGTTCTCAAACGGATAGTGGAACTGCGCAAATGGCATGCTGCCCGACTCGAACCAACAGTCGAGTACCTTGCCGATGTGGCGCATTGTCGTGCCGCCGTCGAGTTCAAATGTGACATTCATCACTTCTGGCAAGTGGTAGTCCTCGAGTCGCTTCCCCGTGAGCTCAGCAAACTCTTGGTAGCTACCAATTACCTTGACCACCTCGGTTCCGTCCGTGCGCGTCCCTTTCCAGACAGGAATCGGCGTCGCCCAGTAGCGATCGCGACTCAGGTTCCAATCTGGCGCCTGCTCGATGATGTTGTGAAAACGACCCGTCCTGAGAATATCTGGTACCCACCGAGTGCTGTCATTTGCCCTGAGCATTTCGTGTTTCTGCCCCTGAATATCGAGAAACCAGCTCGGGTGTGCCCGGTACATTAGCTTCGTCCCACAGCGGTGACAGTGAGGATACTCATGGCGGATATACTCGACCTTGAGCGCTTGGCCCTCTTGGACGAGTGTCTTCGCGATCTCCTTATTGACTTCCCATATGTTGCGGCCAAGCCAACGGCCTTCAGTATAATTCCCGTCAGCATCGACCAGTGACACGACTGGCACACCTTCTTGCTTGCACAGAATGTAGTCATCTTCACCATAGGCCGGCGCTTCGTGCACCAGGCCAGTGCCATCCGCTGTCGTAACAAAATCTGCATGGAGAACTCGGTGAGCGTTTGGACCGTGGTTTTCAAACAGCGGTTCGTAGTGCCGCCCAACGAGCTCTGACCCCTGTATATTTTTTACAACATTATATGCCAATGGTTGATTCTTGTCATCGCGCATGACTCGGTCGAGCGCGTCCGCAGCGACATAGAACTTTTTGCCCTCATACATAGCCAGCGAGTATGTCACGTCGCGGTTGACAGCCAATGCAACATTGGCCGGCAGCGTCCAGGGCGTCGTCGTCCAGGCGAGCACATACTCGTCGCTATCCTCGAGTTTGAAGTACACATAGACACTCGGATCGGTATCCTCCTGATAGCTATTTTCCATCGCAACTTCACTCTTGGAGATGGGTGTCGCATCCTTGGTACAGTAGATGAGAATCTTTTCGCCCTCGTAGATTTTTCCCTTTTCGTATAGCTCCTTAAACGCCCACCAGACCGACTCCATATAGCTATTGTCCATGGTTTTGTAGGCACCTTCGAACTCAACCCAGCGGCCCAGACGTTCGATAGTATCTTCCCACTCGGTGCCGGTCTTGACCATGGCCGCCCGACATTGACGCACATACTCGGATACACTGATCTTGGTACCGATCTCTTTTTTGTTCTCGATGCCAAGCGCCTTCTCGACGTAGACTTCGGCCGGCAGACCGTGACAATCCCACCCCCAAGTCCGCTCGACACGCTGCCCCTGCATGGTGTGGTACCTACCCATAGCGTCTTTGACGGCAGAAACAAGAAGGTGCCCGTGGTGCGGCGTTCCAGTCAGAAACGGTGGACCATCGTAGAAAATCCAGGCGTTATTTTCGGGTCGATCTTCAACCGACTGCTCGAATGTTTTATCCTGTTTCCAGCGTCTTGCCCAGTCTTTTTCGTACTCTATAGCTTTGCGCCTAGTGTTCGCCTTGAATTTCATGCGTCCATTTTCTCCTTTCAAAAGAAAACTACCTCCCTTGTCTACGAGAGTCCACTCCGAAGAGCGGACGGTACCATCTCGTTTCCAAAAGAAGTAGTTTTGTATGGCCCCATGTGCAAACGCGCATATGAAGCCCTCCACTCTTTCAGCACTTAGTATACGCGGTCTGACAGGCCGTACCGTTGGAATCTACTGAGGATATCCCGTTCTCTCCACTGCCTTCGCGGGTGATAGCCGCTCATCCGCCGAAGTCTCCGCTTGCCTGCAGTCAGCAATCAGATTGCCGGCAAGAGCGAAACGCTGGCGGAACGCATTTATGGTTCACATCATACGCTTTCCGGCTACATGACGCAACTCTCTAGGTACTGTAGGCGTAGGCTGCAACATCTTGCATGAGCGGCAGATTCGACCCGGTCCAGCTCTGCACATAGCCACCGACATTATCCGTCACGACGATGGCAGGCGACGACACTACATCATAGATGCTCGCCGTTGCGATACCATCACGACTATCGATATCCAGTACTTGGACATTACGCTCGTCGATATCATGCTGGCGCTGCAGATCGTGGAGGAACTCTTCTATCCTCCGGGCATGGTCCGAATGGGGCCGATATAGCACCAGTATCTTCATGAGACAAGTGTATCACCGAAAACAGAAGTGAAACAAGTAACCTATCTAAAATCAACATTGTCCCCGAAATCAATTCGGGGACAATGTTTCAACTACCCAGGAAAGAGCAGCCCGAGCGAAGGATTACTGAGCCCGGCGCGATGAGAGACGGGGTCCCCACGAAGAGAGGACTCTTCATGGGGTAAAGAAACCTATCTCGGTTCTCTCATTCTGCTTTAGCTACAGCCCGTGGTCGACCCGCAGCTCGAGCACACATAGCAGCTACCGGAACGTTGGGTTTGGTTCCCGCAGTTGTAGCAAAGCGGTGCAGTCGAGTCAGTGATGACTTGCTTTTTGGTAGTCTGCTGCACCGGTTCGGTCGCTCCCGGGGCCATCGGCTGGGTCAGCGTGTTGCCGTCAGCTACATGTACCTGCTTTGCAGTTTCGACGATTGTCTGCGTTGCCTCCCGTTTCGGATCATCGAGCAGACTTGTCTGCGCTTCTGGCAAATCGTCCAGAGTCGCCAGTCCAAGTTCCAGTCGGTCATCAAAGCTCAGATAGTCGAGCGCCAAACGCCGCATGATGTAATCGGTCACCGAGGTCGCTGTCCGGATTTCTGGATCGTCGGTGATGCCGAACGGTGCGAAGCTAGTACCACGCAGTGTCTTGACGTAACTCTTCAGCGGTACACCGTACTGCAGACCATGGCTCATACTTATAGCAAACGAGTCCATGAGCCCGGCCAGCGTCGAACCCTGGCGGCTAACGCTAATGAAAAGCTCACCCGGTGTCCCGTCCGGATATTCTCCGACGGTAAAGAAACCCTCGAGGTCAGCTACCACGAAGCGGTAGGTGCGGCTACTGCGCTTGCGTGGCAGTTTGCGTCGAACGGCCGCCTTTACGACGATCTTGCCATCGTCGGAGGGTGCTGGAACGGAGGCTGACGCCTCTTCTTTATTGTCATCGTTGTCCTTCTTCGCCATCGACAATGGCTGAGCTACCTTACAGTTGTCACGGTAAATGGCGACTGCTTTGAGCCCCATCTTCCAAGCGTCGATGTGCAGCTGCTCGATATCTTCGACCGTAGCCGCTTCCGGCATATTGACCGTCTTACTGATGGCTCCGGAGAGGAATGGCTGCACAGCGGACATCATCTTGACATGACCGAGGTAATGGATAGCGTTGTCGCCCATCGAGCAAGCAAACACCGGCTCATGCTCCTTGCGAAGGTGCGGCGCGCCGAGGATGGTCTTCTCGACGTCGATGTACGCCACGATGTCATTCACCTGCTCCTGCGTGTAGCCAAGTGCCCTCAGAGCCCGTGGCACCGTCTGATTGACGATGCTCATCGTGCCCCCACCGACGAGCTTCTTGATCTTGACGAGACCAAGGTCGGGCTCGATACCGGTGGTGTCACAGTCCATCATGAGGCCGATAGTTCCAGTTGGCGCGAGCACGCTTGCCTGGCTATTGCGAACACCATACAGCTCGCCCAGTTCCACCGCTTCATCCCACGCAGTAGCGGCAGCGTTGAGCAGATCTTCAGAGACGAGGCTGGCATCGATGTGATTCACCGCCTCACGGTGCATACGCAGCACCTTGAGCATACCATCGCGGTCCTTGTGGAAGCCGGCGAACGGCCCAACCTTGCGCGCCATCTTGGCACTTGTTGCATAGCTGTGACCGGTCAGGATAGCCGTGATGGCGGCAGCCTGAGCGCGGCCCTCTTCGCTGTCATATGGCAGTCCCTGAGCCATCAGAAGCGCCCCGAGATTTGCATAGCCGATACCAAGCTCACGGTAGGCCCGGGCATTCTTAGTGATACGCTCGGTTGGGTACACGCTGTAGCCGACGAGAATCTCCTGGGCGGTGAACACCAGTTCGACGGTGTGCTTGAAGCTCTCGATATCGAAGCTGAAGTCATCGTTAAGATATTTCAGTAGGTTAATACTGGCTAGATTGCAGGCCGAGTTATCGAGGTGCATGTACTCGCTGCAAGGGTTACTGCCGTTGATGCGACCAGCGTTTGGTGTCGTGTGCCACTTATTGATGACTGTGTCGAACTGCATCCCAGGGTCGGCACACTCCCAGGCCGCCTCAGCAAATTGGCGGAACAGGTCGCGCGCTTTCACCGTACGTACCACTTTGCCGTCCTTCACCGCTCTTAGGTTCCAGTCTTTATCGTCCAGTACTGCCTGCATAAACTCATCGGTCACACGCACGGAGTTATTCGCGTTCTGGTACTGCACACTGAAGATGTCTTTACCGTCGAGGCTCATATCGTAGCCGGCGCCTTGGAGCACCCGCGCTTTACGCTCCTCGATGGCCTTGCACCATATGAATTCTTCGACATCCGGATGGTCGGAATTCAGGATAACCATTTTGGCTGCGCGACGAGTCTTGCCGCCACTTTTAATGGCTCCGGCACTGGCGTCGGCTCCGCGCATAAAACTTAAAGGCCCAGAGGCCGTCCCGGCGCTCTTGCCGAGCGACTCGACGCTCGAGCGGATGGGACTAATATTGACCCCGCTACCCGACCCACCCTTGAAAATCATACCCTCGTCGGTATACCACTGGAGAATAGCCTGCATGGTGTCATCGACACCTAGGATGAAGCAGGCGCTCGCCTGCTGCGTACGCTCAGGCGCACCGATATTGAACCAGACTGGGCTATTGAATGCCGCTCGCTGGGTTGCGAGCACATATTTGAGCTCCTCGCGAAAGCTTTCAGCTTCGATAGCCGTATCGAAGTAGCCCTCTTGCTGCCCCTGACGCACCACCGTATCGACCACACGATCGATGAGCTGCTTCAGCGAGCCCTCACGCTCTTTCGTACCAGGTGTCCCGGTGAAATATTTCTGTGCCACAATATTGAGCGCGTTCATTGACCACGATTCCGGAATCTCAACACCCTTCTGTGCAAAGACAGCCTCACCGGTAAACGGATTCTTGATCTCAGAGTCACGTGTGACCCAGGTTATTTGCTCATAAGCTTTGGTTCTCGGCGCCGTAAAAAGACGCCTCACCCCACTGTCAGTTGCCTGTCCCATAACTTCCCCCTTCTGGTGTGCTGCCGCCTCACACGCGTTGCATACCTACTTTACAGTTTATATGTTTAATTTTTAAGATTTCTTTTGGGCTCCAATCGCCTTCGCCTCGTGTGCCTCACAGACACTGTCCGACCTACGAACGCTCGTGTACCTTACGCTGTTCGCGAATCTGCGAAAGCTCTTTCTCGAAACTGGCGATGTCGCTAAATCGACGATAGACGCTGGCGAACCGCACATAGGCAACCTCGTCAATCGCGCTCAGGCGCTCCATAACCATTTCGCCGATCTTTCCAGACCGCACCTCACTTTCAGCGCAAGCATAGAGCTCGTGCTCGATACTCTGCACCAGCGATTCGAGCTGCATACTCGTGACCGATGTCTTTTCGCATGCTCGGTACAGCCCGGCTAGTAGCTTCTGACGATTAAAGAGCTGCCGTGTGCCATCATTCTTGACGACAATAAGCTGGGGCCTCTCGACTCGCTCATACGTCGTAAAACGATAGCCGCACACCACGCAAGCGCGGCGCCGTCTGACCGACTCGCCCTCTGCGACATCACGACTTTCGATTACTTTCGTGTCATCGCTATTGCATTGGCTGCATTTCATCTCTCGGCCTTCTCCTCTCTTCGGTTTATAATGTGCGACCTCAGTAGCCAGACCACTACGTTACCAGTGAACGAGTGCCATTTTTACTACATATAGCGTACTATGCACTTATCATACCCCTATGTATGGTGCAGGTAAAGCATTTTCTGCTGTATTATTTAGTACGAGAACTGCTGATTATATCTGTTATTTCTTCGTGTCGTCAGCGCCTACATCTTTTCGACGCTTAGTCAGCCGCCGCAGGAAGGACGGTTTTTCGAGCTCATCTTCTTCGTCATCATGGTTTGAGATAATGGGCGAATGATCATCGGAGTCGGTGTCATGATCTTCCGATTCCTTTGCATCATCGTGATTCAGCGACCAAATATTTGGCATGGGCGTTTCGCTGGTAAAGTCGGCCGCTTGCTCGGTATGGTCGTCATCTTTGATTTCCATATCAATCGATGCCATGTCTTTCTCGGTCGTCTTGCTGACGGATTCAATCGGTTTGACGGCTGGTTCTTCTGGCTCGTCTGTTAGCTTAAGCGCAGCCGACGGGGCTGGAGCCTGGCGATTGGCAAAGTATGACGCATCGAAACCGGTTGCTACTACAGTAACAATCACCTCACCATCCAGCTCGGGGCTGATAGTAGCGCCGAAGATGATATTGGCATCTGGATCGGCTGCAGCGGTGATAGCCTCTGCGGCTGTATTAATCTCGTGCATGGTGAGATCTTGCCCACCGATAACATTGAAGAGAATGCCGCGGGCGCCATCGATAGAAACCTCGAGAAGCGGCGATTCGATAGCCTGTTGAGCAGCCTGAATTGCACGGTTCTCGCCGCTGGCCCGACCGATGCCCATGAGCGCTGAGCCAGCACTGCTCATGACCGCCTTCACATCGGCAAAGTCGAGGTTAATAAGACCGTGAACGGTAATGAGGTCGGAGATACCCTGCACACCTTGGCGTAGTACATCGTCAGCAACTTTGAACGCCTCAAG
>CAYWOA010000029.1:0-10485 GCA_964459795.1 uncultured Candidatus Saccharibacteria bacterium
CGTACTGAGACGCTGACCGGTACCAAGGCGACGATGTTTATGAAACTGCACGCCGCCAAACACAAGCGGCACATCCCGACGATGGCAGGGATGATTTTCATTGTCTCGACGGCGGTATTGACGCTGTGTGCCAACTGGAGCAGGGCTGAGACATGGCTGCCGCTAGCGGCATTTGTCGGCGCGGCAGCAGTAGGACTCGTCGATGACATTATCAATATCCGTGGCGATGGAACGGGCAAGGCGGGTCTGCCGTCGAAACTAAAACTGTTGCTCATTACACTGGTAGCGGCCATCGGTGGCTGGTATTTTTACTACAAACTTGGCTTTAACAGCATGCAGCTGCCAGGCATCAACCAGGCGTCCATTATGCTTGGGTGGTGGATTATACCGCTCTTTACGTTCGTCGTTGTGGCGACAGCGAACGCAGTTAACATTAGCGATGGACTCGATGGCCTTGCGGGCGGGCTGACGACAACTGCGTTTGCGGTCTATACCATTATCGCCGTGCTTGAGCATAAATACGCTGTCGCCGGCTTCTGTGCAACCATCGTCGGCGCGCTCATGAGCTACACGTGGTTCAATGTATTTCCCGCCCGTTTTTTCATGGGTGATGTCGGGTCGTTCGCGCTTGGTACGGCGCTCGGTGTCGTCGCGATGTACACCGACACAGTGCTGCTCCTGCCGATTATTGGTATCGTGTTTGTCGCCGAGGCTGGCTCCGTTATCCTCCAGATCACGTCCAAAAAACTGCGCCACGGCAAAAAAATATTCCGTATCTCGCCCATCCATCACCACTTCGAGGCTGTCGGTTGGCCCGAGGCTAAAGTAACGATGCGTTTTTGGGTCATTGCCCAGGTTGCTGCGCTTGTCGGGCTGGCGCTGTTCGTTATGGGCAGATATTCGTAAAGGAACGTTCTTCCGGCCCTCGCGTGGGTCTCACCACTAGACACTAGATAAAAGGTAAAACAAAAAGAACAAAGATGAAACAACAAATTTCGCACAAGCAACACACCCACAGGGGGTACTATGGCTGATCGGCAAGGAGAGCGACTTCGTCTGAAAGGCAGTCCCAAGGGGCCAGACTCGATGGGTTCGATTCGTCGTCATCGTCCAGACTACTGGCTGGTAATTATCATCCTGTTACTTCTGGCCATTGGTATGACGGTGATCTACTCGATTAGTCCGGCCCTGACGGCGCTCCGTGGGGGCAATTATGTGATGCGGCAGGCAATCGCTATCGCGCTAAGTATCGTTGCCTTTACTGTCACGGCACGTATTCCTCTCAGGACGTGGCGGCGCTGGCAGTGGTGGCTACTTGGTCTGGCGGCGCTCGGCACGTTGATAGCACTTGTTTTGCCACCGGTGCCAGCTTACCCACAGCACCGTTGGATACATCTTGGTAGTTTTTCGCTTCAGTCAGTTGAGGTGCTCAAATTTGCCCTCATTATTAGTCTCAGCGGCTTTCTGGCCGCACGAGCCAGCGATGGTGAGATAGGCAACTTTAACCTTACGATGAAGCCACTGCTTGCCGCACTAGCGGCTATTGGCTTTATCGTGGCATTCATTCAGGGTGATCTGGGCTCTGCCGGTGTTATCGTCGTGATGGCGGTCGTTATGGGTTTCGTGGCCGGTATGCCGATGCGCCGCATTGCACTCGTCGGCCTCGTGATGCTCATCGGTGCAACGCTCGCGATATCTTCAACACCGTACCGGCGTGCTCGCCTGAGTACCTATCTGCACCCAGAGAGCAATTGTTCAACGTCAGCCGGCCACCAGGCGTGCCAGGCACTCATTGCGGTTGGTTCCGGCGGAATGATTGGGCTTGGGCTGGGTAATAGCGTCCAGGCGTATGGTTACCTTCCAGAGGCACAGAATGACTCTATCTTCGCAATCTACGCCGAAAAATTCGGGTTTATTGGCACCATGGTACTTCTCGGACTATTTGTTACGCTCTTTGCGCGGCTACGACTCATCGCCGAACGGGCACCTGATATGTTTAGTCGTTTGGTGGTTGTCGGGGTGCTGGCGTGGCTTAGTATCCAGGCAATTATCAATATCGGTGCTATGATAGGATTGCTACCCCTGAAGGGCATCACCTTGCCACTCATCAGTTACGGTGGTACGAGCGTGCTGTTCGTCGGTGCAGCCCTCGGCCTGGTGTTCCAGGTTTCGCACTATACTGGCTTTAACTCTCGGTTTATTCCTCGCAGTCGTGAAAGGAACAGGTATGACAATAGTACTGACGGGCGGCGGATCAGGCGGACACATTACGCCGATCCTCGCGGTCGCGCATGAGTTGAAGCGGCAGTCACCGGATTGCCATATTGTGTACATCGGCCACCGGGGCGATGATCTGCTCGATATAGTACGTGAACACCCGGCGATCGATGAGATTATGTCTGTTTCCGCTGGCAAGTTTCGCCGTTATCACGGCGAGGGTTGGCGCCAGCTCCTCGATATCCGTAGTCAGCTGCAAAATATTCGCGACGTATTCCGGACGCTGCGAGGGACGTGGCAGGGCTATCGGTTCCTCGGTCAGATAAAACCCGACGTTATTTTCACACGGGGCGGTTTCGTCAGTGTGCCGGTTGCGCTGGCGGGGCATTTGCGCCGTATCCCGTATGTGACGCATGATTCGGATAGTGTTCCGAGTCTCGCAAATCGGCTGATTGCTCGTTGGGCTGCGCGGCATATCGTAGCAATGTCACCTGAATTGTATCCGTATCCACTAGCAAAGACGGTGCAAATTGGCGTGCCGGTTGCGCATGAGTATGAGCCGGTCTCTGCACAGATTTTGAAAACGTATAGGCGTGAACTTGGGCTAGACGGGTACGAACACGTGGTGCTTATTACCGGTGGTGGGAATGGTGCCCAGGCTCTCAACCGGGTAGTAGTCGACAATACTCGGTACCTGCTTGGCACGTATTCCGACCTTGTACTGTTGCATTTTGCCGGTCGTGCACTCGTTGAGGAGACAAATGCTGCCTACGATGAGCTACAGCTTGGTAAGGCCCGCGGGCGCGTAAAGGTATATGGGTTTGTCAGCGACTTTTTCCGCTACGCAGGAGCAGCCGACGTCATTGTCGCTCGGGGAGGGGCGACCAATCTGGCTGAATTTGCTATCCAGCGAAAAGCATGCGTCATTGTACCGTCCAAGCAGCTTGTCTGGAATGTGCATAACAGCCGGGTGCTAGCAGAGCAGGGGGCTGTTGTTGAGCTAAATGAAGATCAAGCAGACCAGCCTGAGAGACTCGGACGCACTATCGGTGATCTGCTTGATCGGCCGAAGCGGCGCGCCGAGCTTGGCAGTAGCCTTGCGCGCATCGGTTATCCGCACGCTGCCCGGGAAATCGCGGCAGTGTTGCTCTCAATTGGAAAAGATTCGGGTGGGTAATATGTTGTTTCGCAAAAAATCAAAAAAGCCAGATTTGCCGCTTGTACCGGGTCGTGACCGGGCGAGCGTTCGCTCAGAAACGGCACCGGTATATTCTTACTATGCTCGTCGGTCTACGGAGCCCCGAACGGTAACCACGTCGCGCGGTCCGACTAACCGCGGAGATACCAGCAGTGGTGTGCCCGTGCGTCGTTCTCGATTTCAGCACGTCGTTATTGTCGTTTGTGTCATTATCGGCCTGTTTTGTGTCGGTAAGCTATTGTTCCTAGTCCCTCACAGCAAGGTTGTTGTCACGGGTAATGGTCAGAATCAGCAGCTTTCAACCACTCGCTATGCCACGGCTGCTGACAAACTGCTGCGGTCCAGCGTGCTCAACGCCACTAAGCTCACACTCAACACAAACGGTATCGCCCATGAACTTGAGCAGGATTTTCCCGAGCTCTCGAGCGTTGTCGTGGCTGCGCCACTCGTTGGGAATAGGCCGGTTATCTATGTCTCGCCTACGCGTCCTGCGTTCGAGCTCGAGACCGCAACCGGCCATTATACCGTAGACAGCAAGGGTTATGTATTGTCGCGGCTGACGGCGCCAGTAGCTTCGAATATCGTTCGCCTTCGCGAAGCAACGACACGGCCTATATCGCCGGGACAACAGTATTTTGCCGGATCAACGATGAATTTCGCGGCCACCGTCTCTTACCAGTTGCAAAAGGCGGGCTACACTGTCGACTACCTCGATTTGCCAGCCTCGAGCCCTTACGAGTTGGTCGCGTACCTCACTGGCAAACCGTATCATATTCGCTTTAACCTTCAAGCGGATGCTATGCAGCAGAGCGGGGGGGCTATAGCGACGCTTGCCCAGCTTGGTGGAAATGCTCCTACGAGCTATCTCGATATGCGCACACCCGGCAGGGCAGCGTACAAGTAAGGAGAGATTAGGAATTTTGCAAGTCCCCCTGTTGCTACCCCGCTCGTGTTCGTAATATGTTCGTGTTTTAGTGTTAGCGGAAAAACTTATAAACATACGCAAAGTAGTGGAATGTCAAATAATGTAAAAATAATAGGGCAGTAGGGTAAAAAGGGAATCACAATACGAAAATGTCAAATGTGTGAAAAAGCAAATGTTTTCACAAGGTAGCTGTGGAAAAGTCAAATAATCATACAACACTAGCGTAATACCAAAAATGCAAACACTAGGTACGTTAGCGAGCACGTGGGCGGCGTATCAAGAAGCAGTACATCTGGTAAGGTCAACGACGCAGCGCGCAAAGCCGCGTAGAGTAAAATGTCCATACATACAGCTGGCACTCGGAATGGTCCCCTGCAAGAGGGGTATCTGTAATCATCTTCTAAGCAGATATACACGTCGCAAAATATACATTGAGCGACATATTTACTATATCATTTGCTGTGCACTGCTGTCTTATTCTACGTTGTTTTCTCGTGACCCGACTTGATTTTTTATGCTGTCAATTTTGTATCACCCGCTCTATTCATGTCAGTTGGCGAATTTGCTGTATTGCCGCTGCTGGGCCGTCCTTTACGTGACAGTTACTCTTGTTCGTGTATTGTTCGCTAATTGTAAACATATATAAAATGTTCGTAAAATGTACGCATATCACGAGTAGTATACCGGCGGGCATACAATAGGGGTGATTTTATTATGTCCGATGAGTCAGCATTGAGAAAGAATCGAGCTGGTAATATCAAGACCTCTGGACGGCCGAAGAACAGCTTGCTGGACCCTAAATGCTTCTATCGGGCCATGTGGTAAGCATTCCTCTGCGCACGAGATAGATGGATAGAAGGGATAGAATTATATCTCAAGACGAATGTCATGGCCGAACTGGAGCATAAGTCGTTCCTGGTCTACCCCTCTAGCGGTTATTCGGCAAGTTCGTATGTGGCTTTGGCGACGCGCTTGAATTGTGGCTTGCTCTGGAGGTTGAGGAGGATGGTTGTCTCTTTCACAAAGCGGCTCTTTAGTACGCGCCTCACGATTTCGTCGCGGTGCAGGGGCTCCCCTGCCTCGCGAAGGACTTCAGAAATAATGTCGGCGACAGTGCCCTTCTGGTAGCCCCACTCACTCAGGGCGTAGATGCCGCGGCCAATGAGGACAAAGCGCTTGTCTTTAATGAGTTCATTATGGATAGCCTGGGTGGTGACGTCCTTGCGCTTAAAATCGCTGGCCTTGATGGCCTCGGCGATTTCATTGAAGTGCATGTGCCGCTTATTTTCACTGAGAATGACATAGATCTTGTCACGAATGTTCTTAGGATTGACGGTGGGCCACTTGACAAGCCCCCAGCGGCCGTTAAGCGTGGCGAGTTGCTTGCCAATACTAGCAAGGGCGACCGCGTAATTTTCGTTGCTCATGTTCATGAGCTTTGCCATATCTCTCGTGGTGACTGGCTTGCCCGCCTTCTTGATCGTTTCAACGATTTGGCTGACTTCTTGTTTGATGACTTTTTCATCGTGTATGGCCGCACTACCAGCTGCTTGGAAATAAGTATCGTCCTCGGAGACGACGGCGATATTCGGACAAAGTTCGGTGAGGAATGCAAGGCGTGACTGGTCGGTCCGGGTGTTCTCGGCCGTGATTTTTGCAGCCAACGCTGTAATGCGGGCGGTCTCCCCCACCTCAGTAAGAGCAGCAAGTAGTGTTGTTTCTACTTCGGCGATGTGCGGTAAAGCCGTACCGCTGGTACGGAGGCGTGTCATGACAGACTTCTCGAGCTGGCGAACGCGCTCGCGGGTGATGCCGAGAAGCTCGCCAATCTGTTCAAGCGTTTCTTTGCGGTCGAAGAGCCCATAGCGGCGGGCAATAATTTCGCGCTCACGCTCGCGGTCGATGCTATCCAGGATATCCTGCACGATTTTTTCGGTATTGATTACGGCTGGCTTCTCTGTCATAATTACCTCTACTATATAACTTTTGATTTACTAAGTCAATAAACTTTTTACATAATCCACCACGTTTTTGGTGCCAATCTCATAATGTGCGATAACAGGCTTATTGTATCACAAAAATTGACCCATACCTACAGAGTATGTTGTAAAAGTTAATAAGCTCATGTTTTGCGCCAAGGCCAAAGTTAGGTCATAGGTTTTTGGTAGCAAGGTATCTTCGGCCAAAGTCTGCGGCCGCGCTAGGCTAACCTTCCCACTGTTCTACTACCAAAGGAAGCGAAATATTCAAGTCAGACTCAAGGCGCACCGGCCCGATCTCAGAGCATCACTTATCGGATGTGAAGGTTATTTCTTGCGGCGAGGAGGAGTGCGCCGAGACTTTTTGCCGGTAGGGCTACTGGCTAGCAGTTTTAGCGCTTGCTTGTGGGTGATTGTGGTCGGGTCGGTTTTTTTGTCGATACGGACATTTTTCGCACCGTCGGTGATATATGGCCCCCACCTACCTTTCAGTACCTTGATGCCGTCACCGAAGTCGGCGATGTGTTTTTCGGCCTCTGCTCGTAGTTTTGCGGCGTACAGCTCGCGGGCGGTCTTGAGGTCGATATCGTGTGGGTCGTGAGGCTTAATGCTGACAAATAGTTTTCCAACCTGGATGTAGGGTCCGAACCGGCCGACACTGGCACGGATATCCTGACCATCCTCTGTCTGACCTACCAAACGGGGCAGTTCAAATGCCTTGAGGGCTTGTTCGAGGGTTACGGTATCGACGCTGGCGCCCCTTGGCATAGGTGCAAAGCTCGGCTTTTCCTGCTTGTCTTCACTCGCGCCGAGCTGAAGAAGTGGTCCGAACCGGCCAAACCGCGCGAAAATTGGTTTGCCCGATTTCGGCTCCGTACCAACCTCCCTGGCTTGGGCGACACTGCTGCGGTCGATGCTGCTGCTCTGCTCGATAAGCCCATGAAACGGCTCATAGAAGTCGTGCAGCATGTCATTGCGTGCAAGCTTTGCCTCGGCGATATCGTCGAAGTGCTCTTCGACACTGGCGGTGAAGCCGTAATCGATGACCGGCTTAAAGTGCTCCGTTAGAAAGTCAGCAATGAGCTGACCGCTGGGGGTCGGAACGAGTTTACCCTTGGTTGAACCGGTGTTTTCTTGAATAACTGCTCGCTCGACCTCTGTTGAACCCGGCTTCATAGTAAGTTCAATAACGTCACGGGGCGCTCCTTCGGAATCGCCTTTTTCTACATACCCGCGGGTCTGGATAGTACCGATGATGGTGGCGTACGTGCTTGGACGACCAATGCCGAGCTCCTCAAGCTTTCTGACGAGGCTTCCTTCGGTGTAACGAGCTGGCGGCCGAGCAAACACCTGACGAGCGGTAGCGCTTGCACATGTTGGCGCATCGCCTGGTTGGAGCGCTGGCAATATGGAATCTTCGCCGCTACGACCGTAGACTTTCAGGAAACCATCGAAGACGATAACCTCACCCTTGGCCTCGAAGACGAGCGGTGCCTGCCCCGTTATTTGAATAGTAATGACAGTTTTTTCGAGCTTTGCCGGGCTCATCTGTGATGCCAGGGTGCGGCGACGGATGAGATCGTACAGTCGCTGGTCGCTGGCGTCGCTGCTGCCGTGTTCCAGGGATATATCGGTTGGTCGAATCGCCTCGTGGGCTTCCTGGGCGCCGGCTGACTTCGTCTTGAATTTGCGGACCTCAGAGTACTGTTTACCGTACGTTTTTTCGATGTAGCGTGCGGCAGAGGCGATGGCCTGCCCGCTCAAATTCACGGAGTCGGTGCGCATGTAGGTGATTTTGCCAGCCTGGTAGAGCTTCTGAGCGGCTGTCATGGTTGCTCGTGCTCCGAAGCCAAGTTTGGCGTTGGCCTCTTGCTGCAGCGTGCTGGTAGTAAATGGGGCGCCTGGATTGCGGCTACCGGGGCTTTTTGTCACATCGGAAACGGTGAAAGACGCACCCGCGAGCGAGGCTAAGAAATCATGCGCCTCCTGTTCGGTGTCGAAACGCTGAGATAATTCGGCAGCGAAGGCGTCACTACCCCCGCCAAACACAGCGGTAACTTTGAACTGAGCAGAACTCTCGAACACAGTAATCTCGCGTTCGCGTTCGACGAGCAGCCGAACGGCTGGGCTCTGGACGCGGCCGGCACTCTTGCCACCTGGTACCTTTTGCCAGACGACCGGGCTCAGCTCGAAACCGACAATGCGGTCGAGGATCTGGCGGGCTTGCTGCGCCTGTACGAGGTTCATATCGACGGTGCGTGGCCGCTGGACAGCTGCTTCTATGGCGGGCTTTGTGATTTCGTGGAAGACGATACGATTCGTCTGTGCTGGATCGAGACCGAGCACCTCACACAGATGCCACGCGATGGCTTCACCTTCACGGTCTTCATCGGTGGCGAGCCAGACGGTGTCGGCCGCTTTCACCGCTTTCTTGAGCTCGGCAATGACCGCTTTTTTCTCGGGATCGATTTCGTACACGGTGGCAAAATCATGCGTAACATCTATAGCCGGTGTGCCGTCTTTAGTCTTTTTGGGGATAGCACGAATGTGGCCGATGCTACTGAGCACCGTAAAATCCTTACCGAGATACTGCTCGATGGTTTTTGCTTTGGCCGGACTCTCGACGATTACCAGGTTTTTTGCCATATATTATATAAAGTATACGTCTTTTGGGTTACTTGACACTAGTGCCAAAGCCTACATGATTACGAACAGGCTTGCAAGTGCCCATCCTCGACAACCGAGCGCGAATAGAGACTGTCATCTCGAGCAGAGTCGAGATGCCGTGTCTGTCTACAGAAAATTGGAAGATTTTCTCGCTCCGATCAAACGGTCGAAATAATAGTGTCCGTGTGTGGGCTGTATGTCCGACTACAAATAATCGCGACCGATACGGTAGCCGATCCACACGCCAAGGATGCCGCCTATCGTGCTGCCGATGATACCCCAGGCGCCGAAAAAATTACCATTATCGAGCAGCGAACCGAGCCAACCGCCCAGTAGCCCGCCGACGGTCATGCCGATCCAAATCATAAGCTTCATATTGTACAGTGTAGCAAGAAAGAAACGGTCTGCGCAGCCCTGTTTCTCACCGGCGCCCGTTTTTTGGACGTACCGAGGGAAATTGGAGGAGAGCAAGGCTCTCAAACTTAAAACAAGGCTCCGGGCATGAAGCGAAGCACGAGCGCTCCGCGTGAGCTTTAGGGCAAGAGGAGAGCTGATTTGGAATTCATCTCGAAACAGCGAGGAGAACAAGGCTCTCCTTATATTCTTATGATGGTGCCCAATGGTTATTCCCCAGTGGGTGAATTTTGCCTGACAGCTCGAGCATGGTGAGGGTCTGGGTGAAGGTCTCGGGTGCAAGGTTCGACTGAGTGAGTAGCTCGTGGCCGTCACTCACACCGTTGTAGAGAAGGTCGAGAATGGTCTGCTCGTCCTGACCATCACCTTTGTGTACATAGGTTGTCGTTACGAGATTATCGGCCTTCAGCGCAAACAAAATGTCATCGACCGACGTAACTGGCTGTGCGCCCGATTTAATGAGGTTATTACAGCCGATGCTTGTTGGGCTGGTAATATTGCCGGGTACGACCAGCACATCCCGTCCCTGTTCAAGCGCAAAACGTGCCGTGTGGAGCGTGCCGCTCTTCTCTGTCGCCTCGGTGATGAGAAGCACATCGGCCAGCCCTGCGACGATACGGTTCCGGGCGACGAAGTTTTGTTTGAAACTCGGCGTCCCGGCCGGATATTCGCTGATGATTGCTCCGCCGGCTTCAAGTAGCCGCCGCGCGAGCTCCGTATTGCTCGCCGGGTAGACCGTGTCCAACCCGTTTGCGAGTACTGCCACGTGCATGCCGCCGACGTTGACGGCCGCGGTGTGGGCGACGGCATCTACCCCGAGCGCGAGACCACTAATGATGGTAATCCCCCGCTCTGCTAGTTGAGTGGCTAAGTGTTCGGTGACCGTACGGCCGTACGGGGTAATGCTCCGGCTGCCAACGATAGCGACTCGCGGCCGTTCTAGCCACTGATCGGGCGATGCGCCGAGATAGTACAGCTCCTTGGGCGGCGTCGGGGTTTCACGTAGCAGCGTGGGATAGGCAGAATCGCTTAATGTAATCTTCTTTACTTTCATACGAAATCATGAAAAAGTATTGACATATTGA
>CAYWOA010000030.1:0-10451 GCA_964459795.1 uncultured Candidatus Saccharibacteria bacterium
TGCCCACAAACCGCCTTTCCAAGGCGGCGCCATAGACCACTAGGCGACCCCTCCAGGTTGTGGCATCCATTGTAGCAGAGAAGCAGAGATTATCCGGTGATAGTGGTGCCGACTGGTTCGCCGGCGGCGGCACGGGCGATATTGCCATCCGTCAGTAGGTCACAAATGATAAGTGTTTTCTTGTCCTCGAGCGCCATCCCGAGCGCGGCCTTGTCCATGACCATGATGTCACCGTTACTGAGCGCCTCGTCGTACGACAAATGGTCGAATTTCTTGGCATCAGGAAACTGCATCGGGTCACGATCGTACACACCATCGACTTTGGTCGTTTTGACAATTGCATCACACTTGAGCTCCAGCGCTAGGTTTACCGCCGCCGTGTCGGTCGTGACGAACGGCCGACCAGTGCCACCGCCGATAATAACCACGCGGTTTTTCTCGAGGTGACTGATGGCGCGCCGAAAGGTGTACGAATCAATAAACTGATTGACCTCAATATTGCTCAGCGCCCGCGTCACCAGGCCCGTGGCATTAAAGACATCGGCCACCGTTACAGCATTCATAATAGTTGCGAGCATGCCAACATTGTGCGCCGTCACATCGATGATACCGCCGCCCATCAGTTGTGCGCCGCGGGCATAATTGCCGCCGCCAACGATGATGGCCACCTGCGTGCCAGCTGCGACCGCCGGCTTGATCTGCTCGGCGATCCAGCGCGCACGCTCGGTGTCGAAACCGCCATCCTTATCACCCTGCAATTGTTCACCTGATAGTTTGAGAAGAATTCGTTTGTAGCTCATTGCCACGTAGTATAGCCTCGCGCCAGGCAAACTGCAAAATGCCTACCACCCAAGGTGTCAAGGCGCGTATACTGTACCCATGGAACAGTCCTCTGGCAAAACGAACATCCAGCACAAAACACCATACCCCGATTATCCGCTTGCCGAGCTACACGCCCACCTCGGCACGTCCGTTGCGCCGCCCATCCTCTGGCAAATCGCCCACGACCGCGGCATCAAGCTGCCAAAGACCGAATATCATGCCTTCCGGGACTATGTGACGCTCAGCCCCAACCGGCCGATGCCCCTACACGATTATTTCGACAAGATATACCACCCTATCCTCGATAAGCTCAGCTCCGGCACGCTCGCCGTCGAAGCTGCCGTCTACAACACCATGAGCGGCGCCTACCGCAATGGCATTACGCTCATCGAGCTACGCACTAATCCGATGAAACACAATTTCAATGCCGAGGTCGATCTCGATCACCTTATAATGGCGATGCTGCGCGGCATGGAGCGCGCGCTCCTGGAGCACCGGCAGTTGGCCGCCGGTCTTATCTTTTGTATCGGCCGCGAATACGACATCGCCCGCAATACGAAAATTATTAAAAAGGCGATTAAATACCGCAACCGAGGTGTCGTCGGGATAGACGTCGCCGGGCCGGGCAGTAGTGCTTTCGATGTCTCGGCATACCAGAGCATTTTCGACGAGGCACGGGCAGTTGGCCTCGGCATCACCGTTCACTCCGGAGAGGCGAAAGACGCCAACGATATGTGGGATGCGCTTGAGCACTTACAGCCGACCCGCATCGGCCACGGCATCCTCGCGGCTCAGGACAAAAAACTCATGTCCGAACTAGTGAAACGTGATATTGTGCTTGAGGTCTGCCCGCTATCGAATATCGTCACCGAGGCCGCCGAAGATCTAGCGGAAATACGGCAGATTTTGCGTGCATTTGTCGATAGCGGCGTGAAATTTTGTATCAATACCGACTGGCCCGAGGTTATCGAGAACGGCCACCTCCACAAGCAATACAAGTTGCTACTGGACGAGGGCATATTGACTGATGCAGAGCTTCGTCACTGCACAGAAACTGCATTTGCAGCCAGCTTTATTCCACGGCCTGGTCTTGAGGCGTATTTATAAGAGTAAGGGCAAAAATCGACCACACCACTAGTCGTTGCAAATCACACAACATCATGATATGATGCACCTATGAAACGTGTGTGGATAGTGCATATCACGACCAGCAAGCTTATATCCTTGGTGATGCTCATTGCGGTAGCCGTACTGGCTATAGCTGCGGTGTCTTTCAACAATTACCGGCAAGCGTGGGTACGACATATGGGCTTCTCAAACACCACGGAGGCACACAAAGACCCCGCACCCACACTTAATCTGGACAGCCTTGCAGCCAGCGTAAATCAACAGCGCAGTAATAATGGCCTGCAGCCGCTCATCAGGAACCCCTTGCTTGATAAATCAGCGCAAGATAAATGTAATGATATGGTTACCCATGATTACTGGAGCCACGATACACCAGAAGGCACAGAGCCGTGGGAATTCATAAAGAAATACGCAGTATACTACTACTCCGCCGGCGAGAATCTTGCCTACGGATTTGGGTCATCCGAAAGTGTCGTTGTGGGCTGGATGAATAGTCCAGAGCATCGAGCAAACATACTCAATGCTAAGTTTACTGACGTAGGCTATGCCCAGTGTAAATATAGCGAGACGTCGAAGGAGGGACGTCAGACCCTCATCGTGCAGCACTTCGCCCAAGTCATTCGCTCGTAGCTACGCCCGTATTAAATCGCTTTTCTCCAGGGAAGGAAGAGCGATCTTTACCGTTCGCCGTTTTTCACCTCCTTGCGCTATACTACTCGCATGAAACTCTGCAGCTGGAATGTGAACGGCATCCGCGCAGTGCTCACAAAGGGTGCGCTGCAAATGTTCATCGATGAGCACGATCCGGACGTCTTGTGTTTGCAGGAAACCAAAGCCGAGCGGGGACAATTTGTACTCGATCTGCCGCAGTATGATGAACACTTTTTTAGCGCGATGAAAAAGGGCTACAGTGGCACCGCAATCTTTGCGAAGACACCGCCCATCAGATACATCGATGGTTTTCCGGCCGAAATTATCGAACAATTCAGCGTGACCGGTGATTCTTACGGCGATCCGAACGCTGAGGGCAGGGTAATCGCCGCCGAGTTCGACCACTACTGGGTCGTCACCGTCTATACGCCCAATAGCAAGGGCGACCTCAGCCGCCTGGAGCTGCGCTACAAGCACTGGGACCCGGCGTTCCTGGCCTACGTGCAGGGTTTAGAATCCGGCAAATACGGTGGCTCCCGAGAATCCCAGGTGCCGGATGCACGTGGAGTGCAAGGCGACGGCGAGCAGCAGACTGAGCCGTATCAGGCATACGGCGAAGGAGCAGCGGAACCGACAACGCGGCAATCCGCTGCAAGCGATTCCGGTACGGCCAGCTCTGCTGGACGGCAGGGAATCGCGGTCCGGTCGGCTGGGAAGCCTGTACTGTTCTGTGGTGATCTGAATGTCGCCCACCAGGAAATCGATCTGGCGAATCCAAAATCAAATGTCGGCAAACACGGTTTCACTGATGAGGAGCGCGAACGGTTCGGTGATTTTCTGGCAGCTGGCTACGTCGACACGTTCCGCGCGGCATATCCTGACCAGACCGAAGCCTACACCTGGTGGACGCACTGGGCCAATGCCCGTGCCCGCAATGTCGGCTGGCGCATTGACTACTGGTTGGCCTCGGCCTCCATCGCTGGCAAAGTGAAAAACCCACAGATCCACGCCAATGTCATGGGCTCCGACCACTGCCCAATATCCATAGAACTTTGATCATTGAGCTTTGATCATTACTTGAACCTTGAACCTTAGCCATGTATCGCTTTGCCTTCAAGGATCAAAGATTAATTGGTAAAGGAAGGTTCAATGGTCAATAATCAACGGTCAATGCTACACTGTACCTATGAACCGTGATGTGGATCTCTTGTACGAGCTTGGTGCGCTGCGCCTCATCGACCGCCAGTGGCGGCGTTTTCACAGCCAAAACTTCGCCAACCTAGCCGACCACCATTTTCGGGTCGCCTGGATTGCGCTGATCATCGCCGCCCGCGAGGGAAAGCCGGTCGACACCGGCAAAATAGTGAAGATGGCCCTGGTGCACGATATAGCAGAGAGCCGCACCGGCGATGTCGACTACTTGTCGCGCCAGTACGTCACCCGCGATGAGGAATCTGCCGCGGCTGATATGCTCGACCAAACAAGCATCGGCGAAGAGTTCGTCGCGCTGCTGGCAGAGTACGAGAAGCGCGAGTGCCTGGAAGCCAAGATTGTCAAAGATGCCGATAACCTGGATGTCGATATGGAGCTGGCAGAACAAGCCATGCAGGGCAACGCCCTGCGTAAAACATGGAGAGTCAACCGGCAGCTCGTGGCCGATACGAAGTTGTACACAAAAACCGCTCGCAAATTATGGGACGAGATTCAGTCGACCGACCCTGACCATTGGCACGCCGGGTCGCCGAAAAACCGTGTCAATGGCGGCGACTGGAAACCAAAATAAGAAGCCACTTGAAAGATGTACCCTATAGCATTATGAGTAAAGACGACAAGTTCACAGAATTATTCCGGTATTTCCAGCAACGGTTCCGCAGCATAGAAGCACGACTGGAACAAATCGCAACAAAAGACCAAGTCAATGGCATCCAGGTACCATCGATAGGAGCTACTAGATATGAACCCTGACACTTACACCAACGCCGAGCACGTGCTGGAGGTTGGGCATGGTCATACGCTCTACATCCAGGACTGGGGTAACAAAAAAGCCAAGACACCCATCATCTTCCTGCACGGCGGCCCAGGCAGCCAGTGCAAAGATAAACACAAGCTGCCGTTCGATCCAAAAACGCAGCGCGTGATATTTCATGACCAACGCGGCGCCGGCAGAAGCACGCCGCACGGTAAATGGCACCACAACAACACACAGGAACTCGCCGCCGATATCACGAAAATCGCTGACTTTCTGAAAATCGATACGTTTATTATCACCGGTGAATCGTGGGGCAGCGCACTGGCACTTTACTATGCGATATGCGAGCCCAGCCGGGTCAAAGCTATCGTAGTGGGCGGCGTTTTCACCGCCTCACAAGCAGAAATAGATTGGTTAGACAAAGGCATGTTCCAAACCCATTTTCCGGATGCCTGGGAGAAATACATTGCAGCAACTCCGAAGTCCCACCAAAAAGACCCGACCGCCTACCATCTGACCCGCGTGCTTGGCAAAGATGAAAAGGCGGCGGCCGAATCCGCTCTGGTTTACGGCGAGCTCGAGGGGAGTGTCATGGGCCTGGACGACATACATGTGCCAGTTAGCCCTGCAGACTTCGACCCGAGCGGGATGATCATAGAGATGCGATATCTCGCTCGGCGGTGCTTCCTCCCAGACGAATTCATCCTGAAAAATGCTCGCAAGCTCACCATGCCGCTCTACATCGTGCAGGGACGCTACGATTTCGTCTGCCCACCAAGTACCGCCTACGAACTTAGCAAGCGAACTCCAAACGCACATCTGATCTGGACCATCGCCGGGCACCGCAATGAGCACGAAAGCATCACCGTCAAACGCTTCATATTCAGACACCTCGCCAGCGGGAAGTAATGCCATCTGTTTAAGTTATACTAGAACCATGATATCGGAAGAGACAGCCGCTCGGTTGCGCACGCTGCTCGCAGACCAGCTAACCTACCGACCTCGTGCTGACATTCTGACACAGATAGCCGACAAACGAGTTATCTGTTTCGTGGGCGCCACTGGTATGGGCAAAACCACCATCATGCACCAGCTCGCCCGCGAGGATTCCCAGTTTGGAGAATTCAGTGTCTTTACCTCGCGGGAGCCCCGCCCAGAGGATAATAGGGCGCGCTACACCTACTACCAGCATACCGACGAGAGTCTTGCCGGTCTGCTGAACCGAATAGAGAAGGGTGAAGTCCTGCAGTACAATATCAATCCGTTCAGCTTGCTTGTCTACGGTAGCGAAGTAGATGGCTATCCGTACGCACACAACCTTGGCGATGTGTTCGCCAGCTCCATCGACGGGTTTCGTCAGCTCGGCTTCGGTGAGGTGCAGGTATTTTCCGTCGTCACCGATCCGGATAGTTGGCTCCAGCGGTTCAACGCCCGATTCCCGAGTGGCAACCCCCAGCGCGAGGCACGCCGCCTCGAAGCCATTAGCAGCCTGGAATGGTCACTCGCTCAGACAAACGCCGATCACGCGTGGGTTATAAACCGCGATGGTCACATCGGCGAGGCCACGAAAGCCATCACTGGACGCCACCAGGCGAAAACCGAAGCCGTTGAGCTAGCTCAAGCCTGCCTTACTGCCATCCGGGAGCTCGCGTCATGAGCCAGGCGGACCGGCATGAGTCCCAAAATCGAAAGTTTGCGGTCTTTGACATCGATGGCACCCTTATCCGCTGGCAGCTGTACCACGCAGTCGTCCACAAACTCGGCAAAGCTGGGCAGCTCGCACCAGGTGATTTCGAAGCTATCAATGCGGCCCGTATGGAATGGAAAAATCGCCGCACCGGTGAGGAGTTTCACATATACGAGGCAGATCTAGTCGAGCGCTTCAAAGCCGCATTGCCGCGCATTGACCCGGCGGCCTACGACCGCGCCGTTCAAGAGGTATTCGACAAGTATAAAGACCAGACCTTCACCTACACCCGTGACCTTGTGCGTAGCTTGAAAGACAAAGGATATCTGCTGTTTGCAATATCTGGCTCACCTAGGGAAGTCATCGAACTCCTGGCGCGCCACCATGGCTTCGATGACGCCATAGGCAGCACCTTGGTACGCTCTGATGGACGTTTCACCGGTGAATCCACCACGCCCATATTCGATAAAAAGGCCGCTCTCGACCTGCTTGTTGCCAAACACGGCGCGAGCTATAGGGAAAGTTACGCTGTCGGTGACAGCATCAGTGACGCGCCCATGCTCGCAGCCGTCACTCACCCCATTGCGTTCAGCCCCGACCAAAACCTCTTCAAAATCGCGAAGCAGAAGCACTGGCCAGTCATCGTTGAGCGCAAAAACGTCGTCTACGAACTCAGCTCGCGTCCGTAGAATAGACGGTACATGCGGCGTGCGAGCTCTTGATCTTCCGCTGGTAAATGAGCAATTCTACTCCCAAAATAGTTTGCTACCTCATCCGACCCTAAATCGGTGTGATCTGCTGGAGAGCGGTCATCTGGACACATGTGTGAATAGAGTTGGTAGCCAGATTGACCCGCCTGGTGCCTATCTCGCGTCCCATATGGGCCTAGCTTTTTCACCAGTTCATACGTGCGTCGGTCATTTGCAACCATACGGGCATCGATGTATTCGACAAGTTTGGTTCCTGAAATTTTGTCAGAGTTTAATCCACCGATTTGGGCAATACGATACTCGGGCCGACCTGGCCTGACGTAGTGCTTATAGCCCCTCACGAGACTTGACGTTTGGCCGTACTCTTGGTCAAGCCCCACGCCGTGCGCAAGCCAATACGACCCCAGCATGAAGCCAAGGCCCGACTCCTCGTCATAGCCGTATTTGTATGTATGACCACTCTGCTTGACCACGTTCTTTTCCATGCGTACCAGCAATTCATGCATCAGCACCACTTTCGCGGCAGCGTCCAGCTCATGCCCCGGCGATTCGATAGTGTGGTCGAGGTCGTAATGGACAAAGGGAGATGCGTTCTCACTAAGAAGTTCCGTACGCATATCACCTATAGCGCCGTCACTAAGGTGCAGTACGTCATCATCAAGCCATAACACAGGCAACCGAAAAGCATTCGGCGCACGCAGATGTTTGTGCGTTATGGCGGCCATCATATCATGCCGTATTCGTGTCATCACTGGCCTTGCTGTGGTGGTAATCGTGTAGGCTACCGAAAGCCTATGATGCTCGCTGTTAAGCGGTTTTATCGCTTCGAGTAGTTCTCCGTGGCGCTTTTCGGCCACCGAAGCATCTTGTCCAGATGCGTTTGCCCAGATAAGCACGTCCGTCCGGTCTACATTTTCGGAAGCGCGCGCTATGAGCCCAACCACGTTTTCGGCGCTTTCAACTGAGCCACCGCGTGCGATTGCCAGCGGTAAACATATCTGTATGTCTGGAGCCTCGTCATTGGCAGCGCCATGTAAAGACGAGACCGCTTCAATTCGCCCGGCTTGCAGTGCCATGTATGCGAGCCTTCTCTTTGCGGTCGGCGACCAGTCGTTCGGGATAGCCTCGGCAACACCATCATCTGATTGCGGCGAGGTGTCCCAGTGGTTCCGCGTAAATAAGTCGGGTATGTAGCCATACGGCACATCGCTACTCAGCACTCCCTCCACGGTAGGCGGAAGAAGCTGCTCGGCACTTGTAAGACCCTCAGCCAGCTGAAATGGTGTCATTATGTATTACTATAACATTTTTATATTTAAATAGCAACTTGTTTGTTTCGCAGCTGTGTAGCAAGATACATCTATGGACCGTGACTATTGGCTAAGACAAGATGCGGAACCGCTTTTCAAAAATCTCCTCTGGTCACGGCCTGAGACGAAAATGACGGCAGGCAAGCTGCTCATCATCGGCGGCCACGCTCAGAGCTTTGCCGCCCCGGCCGAAGCCTATACGGCCGCAGTCGCGGCCGGTATCGGCACAGTGCGTGTCATGCTCCCCGCCAGCCTCGAAAAGACCGTCGGTAAAATCTTCCCAGCAGCCGAATTCGCTCCCAGCAACCCGAGTGGGGGATTCGCGGCAAGCGCCCTCGCCGAACTCCTCGCAGCAGCGCAGTGGGCCGACGGGGTACTACTAGCCGGCGATCTGGGACGCAACAGCGAGACCATGGCCATGCTCGAGAACTTTGGCAGTAAGTATACCGGGCCACTCACCATCACTCGTGACACCGGCGATTTCTTCTGTGCGCAGCCAGGAAGCCTCAGGAGCCGTCCGAACACACTGTTGGTCATTACCACAGATCAACTACGGCGCCTCGGCACTAGCCTGAACTGGAGCCACGCGTTCTCCAGTAGCCTCGGGATTGTTCAGACAGTCGAGCTGCTCCATGTCCTTACCGGCGAGTACCCAAATCTGCTCATAATCACCTACCAGCAGGGCGAATATATCGCCGCGGTCGGCGGGCAGGTGAGCACAACCCCCGCGCCGTCAGATAAACCTGTCTGGCGCGTCGACCGTGCGGCCGCTGCAGCTACCTGGTGGCTCCAAGTCCCCGATAAGTCCTTTGAAGCGCTTACTACCAGCCTTTTGTGATATAAATCACAGGCACAAAACTGTAAGAATGATTACAGTAAAAGCAGCATGCCGGCAGTGAAACACCCTCACTCGTATCTGGCCTCTCACTCTCTCGAATTTTTAGACTCCTCTGCGCTCCGGGACTTCTGGGAAAGTACTCCGAGTCATCCCACGCATGGTCAGCTACTTGCTCGCTCTCAAGTGGAAACCGAGCTCGCCCTCCACCCACAGCTATCTCGCCAGGAACACAAGAAATACGCCCGCCTGCGCAATGAGAGTGACGAAGAAATTATGGCAAATGGCTACAATATTTCTGAGGTCAGTACGTGCCTCGGACATGTATTTCTACCCGTCGTCTTGGGCGTGGGTCACACGCGAACCGAACGGTGGCGTGAGACTCATGCACGGGCCAGGAAGCTTCTGCGGGCATGCGAAAATGGCATGACAAAAGAGTCGAAGTACTCGCTCGCCCTCGGTGTCGCTGCCGAGCTGCTATTCGATCTTGGTATACATAGCGATAAGGTTGTGGCCATTCCATCGCTCACGCGAGAGGATAAACATTCCAGTCTCGACGGCAAAAAATACTGCTGGGACGCACTGGTACAGGCCCGCGGTCGGCAGCTTCCTCACGGCAACTACCGAGTACAAGTCAAGTATAGAGGTGACCAAACCGCCCATCCTCCTAAGGTGTACCATCCGGATATAGTCATGATACGAGCGAATCCTGACGATGCGTTCCACGTCGCAAATAATGCGTTCGTCGATTTCGTTCGGCTAGCGCTGCCGGACACACCGGCAAGTCACGAGGAGCTCGACAGATACCGCGGCCGAATCCAAACATTTCAGACTGCGCTCCGCGAGCACGGACCCTCACAGCTGCACAAGGTTACTGACCACTGTCTCGTCGCTGCTTAGCGCCTTCTCGGCCAACCCGGCGTGGGCAGGGTATACTGATGGTATGAATAAAGCGAAGCAGCGCAATAGTCGACTCGTAGACCGCTGGAGCCTGGTACATGTTGTGAGTGGCACAGGGCTGTACCTATTACTCGGTGAGGCGTGGCTAGTCTTTGTCCTCACGACGCTCTGGGAACCGTTTGAGATTTTCGTACTCTCGCCGCTGCTTGCCCGGCGCGGTATTACCTTCGGTTACGAATCACTCCGTAATTCGCTGTCCGATATCTGTTTCAATACGCTCGGCATTATCCTAGGGATGTTCATCGTACTGGCGGTCTCATAGGCTAGCGAGGACTGCTTGGTCGAATGCACGCGATGACCACATATTCGACGCCATCAAACCGGGACCTGAATCACGAAACCCCCTAAACAGATAAAGCGCTCGTTTGTTACTCTGTAA
>CAYWOA010000031.1:0-8837 GCA_964459795.1 uncultured Candidatus Saccharibacteria bacterium
GTCAAGCCACAGGAGCGTATGCCGTATGTGGTCATCGTGATTGACGAGCTGTCCGACCTCATGATGATGGCAGCGCGCGATGTCGAAGCGCTGATTGTTCGGGTTGCGCAGAAGGCTCGTGCCGCAGGTATCCATCTTATCCTGGCTACCCAGCGACCTAGCGTCAATGTCATCACCGGCCTCATCAAAGCCAATATACCAGCCCGCGTTGCGTTCACGACGGTTAGCCAGGTCGATAGTCGTACCATTATCGACCAAGTCGGGGCAGAGAAGCTGCTTGGTCGCGGTGATATGCTGTACATCACCGCCGAGATGCCAGCGCCGAAACGTGTTCAGGCGGCTTTCGTTGGTGACGCGGAAATCACGACTGTCAATGATTTTATCCGCGAGCAACGCGCACCGGATTATAACGATGAAGTGGTTAGTCAGCCGGTGCAAATCGGTAAGGGTGGGGTTGTCGAACCGACTGCCCATGATAGCGCCGACGAGGACATGTTCCGCGATGCGGTGCACGTTGTGATCGAAAACCGCAAAGCCAGCACCAGCCTATTGCAGCGTCGCCTGCGTATCGGCTACGGCCGCGCTGCCAGGCTTATCGAAGAGATGGAAGAACAGGGAATCATTGGGGCTGCTGACGGTTCTCGGCCCCGTGAAGTACTGGTCAGCAGCATGGACAGCGTCTTTGGCGGTGCGGCCGAGTCAGACGAGGCCCTGGAAGAGAATTTTCCGGACGAAAAAGACGAGTACCTCGCGAGGTAACCAGCCCGGATAGCGCGCAAGAACGAGTTAGACATGCTCTTTGCACAAGTTATAGCCGTTTTATTCTTAGTAACGGTAGTGTTCGGGCTTGTAGGGGCCCGCGGGCGGGAGACCAAGGTAAGCCGACTGGTCGTTGCTGAGCTGTGTCAGCGCCCCGCCCAGCGCCTTGACATGTATGCGTGCAACCTTCTCATCGAGCTCTTTGGGAAGAAAATGCACGCCAACGTCATACGTTTTCGTCCAGAGCTCTATCTGGGCGAGGACTTGGTTGCTGAAGGAGTTGCTCATCACAAAGCTTGGGTGGCCAGTGGCGCAGCCAAGATTGACGAGTCGACCCTCGGCGAGCAATATCACGCGGTGTTCATCCGGGAAGGTGAATACATCAACCTGTGGCTTGACTTCTTCATGCTTAATACCGGGCAAGTTTTTGAGTGCCTCGACTTGAATCTCGACATCGAAATGGCCGATATTACAGATGATGGCGGTATCTTTCATCATCTGCATGTGCTTGGTGGTGATGATATCTTTGCACCCAGTGGCGGTGACGAATATGTCGGCCATAGGAGCCGCGTCTTCCATGGTCACGACCTCGTAGCCCTCCATCATTGCCTGCAGGGCACAGATAGGATCTACCTCGGTAACGAGTACTCGGCAGCCGTAACTCGCGAGCGATTGGGCGCTGCCCTTGCCGACGTCACCGTAACCCGCGACCACTGCCACTTTGCCGGCCAACATAATATCGGTGGCACGCTTAATGCCATCGACGAGAGACTCACGGCAGCCATATTTATTATCAAATTTGCTCTTGGTGACCGAATCGTTGACGTTGATTGCCGGTAGCTTCAGCTTGCCCGCCTCGAGCATCTGGTAGAGATGGTGGACACCGGTCGTCGTTTCTTCTGACACGCCCTTGATATCATCCAGTAAATCGGGATGCTTATCGTGTACCAATTTGGTCAGATCGCCGCCATCGTCGAGCAAGAGATTCGGACCCTTACCGTTCGCAAAGAGCAGTGTCTGCTCGATACACCACCAGTATTCTTGCTCGGTTTCGCCCTTCCAAGCAAAGACCGGTATGCCGGTGACCGCGATGGCTGCAGCAGCTTGATCTTGTGTGCTAAAGATGTTGCATGAGGACCAACGAACCTCTGCCCCAAGGGTAGTCAATGTCTCGATCAGTACAGCTGTCTGGATGGTCATGTGCAGGGAACCGGCGATGCGGGCCCCCTTGAGTGGCTGAGCAGCGGCATACTCTGCTCGGAGTGTCATGAGGCCGGGCATTTCCTTCTCGGCTAGTTCGATTTCTTTGCGCCCCCACCCAGCTAGGGTTATATCTGCAACTTTGTAGTCTGTCATATCTGTCATAATTACTCCTTTACGTTTCTAGTGGTGGCGTCGTGCCAAAAGCCTGCGCGTACCGTTCTGCGATATCGCTCGGGCTCGGGGCGTGTGTCTGTGTGCCAAATGTCTCAATAGCAAAGCTGGCGCACACCGCGCCGAGCTGTGCGCAATCCTCGATTTGCCAGCTACGAGCATAGCCGTACAGGAGGCCGGCCCGATAGGCATCGCCGGCGCCCGTCGGGTCGATAACTGCTGTTGGCTGAGCGACACCGATATTGATGGGGGCACCGATACGGGCGCCTTCGATACGGGAACCGTTGGGGCCGAATGTCGTGATCACGATAGGCACAGTCGATTTTATCTCTGCGTCTGAAAGGCCGATCTTGCTGCACAGAACCGCCAGTTCGTAATCATTCAGAATCAAAATCTCAGCTGCTTCAACACCAAGTTTCATATCCTCCGCCGGTGCGTTGCTGACCTGTTGGCCGATGTCGTAGCAGTACGTTAAGCCGTATGTGTGACACTCAGCAACCTGTATGCGCATTGCTCCAGGGTCGTGCGGGGCAATAACCACTATGGAGTCAGTTTTTGCCCATGATTTTAGTGAGAGTGTGCTGCTATCAAACATTGCGCCAGGGTAGAATCCGCCCACTTGGTTCTGGTCGCGATCGGTAATGACGTTAAACGACGCAGTCGGTAAATCACTCTCATGAACGTGTGTGATATTGACTCCGCATCGCGCCAGGTTCTCCATGTATAGAAGGCCGTCTGGTCCAACCGATCCAAGCAAGTAGGGTTCATGGTCTAGCAGGGCAAGGGTATAGGCAATGTTTGCCGCGACACCGCCGTGGGTATCTGCTAGATTGTCGAGGAATATCGATACCGATACCTCGTCGAGCTTCTCAGGGTGCAGGTGGTCTGCATAAGAACCGGAAAAGCCCATAATCCGGTCGATGGCTATGGAGCCAGTTACTACAATAGGTCTCGCTTGCTTCACAGCTACCATCTTAGCAGGGGTCGTAAATATTTACCAAGTTACTCGGCTGGCGAGTCCAAAAGCCGGACACAATACTAAGTGTGCAAAAAATGTGTTCAGTTTGGGAATGTGAATTTACAATTTTTGTTGTGCACGAAGCAACAGTAATGTTTTGAATAACAGATTGGGATAGATTTTTTTACTACATATTTTGCTTGCACTTTTGTTTTGCGAGGTCTACCATGAATGTAAAACAAACAGGCCTAAACGGAGGCAAGATGACGGCCAATGTTTGATACATTGAGAGACTGTAGCAAATAGGTCGCCATCTCCTCCCAAGGCTTATCAGATGGACCAAATTCGATACCCGCGAGCAGCGGGTTTTTCTGTACAGTAGGCCCCGTACTGGGCTTGCATAACGGGGGTGAGTGCGGTATACTAATGGGACTATTAACTCAGCTGGCGGCTAGTCGGGCGCGTCGGCTGACCTGCGTGGAAAGCTCGAATCATCGACCGCTACGTAGGTAATCCAAAGGAGTACAACTTGAACGTATATGAGATTGCTGTGTTGTTTGACCCCGGTCTCGAGGTCGACATGCAGAAAGCAACCGAGCGGGTCGAGAAGATTCTGACCGACAATGGTGCCAAGATCACCAATGTCGATAATTGGGGCAAGCGCAAGCTTGCGTACCCCATCAAGAAGCACGACCAGGCTGTCTACGTATTCTATACCGCGGAAGTCCCCGGTGAGAGTGTGCGTAAGATAGAGAGTATCTTCAATATCACCGACGAGGTGATTCGTTTCCTCATCACGCGTCCAGACCTCAAGGCAATCGCGAAGGCCGAAGCCGCTAGGGCGCTCAAAGCCGAGCAGGCCGCGAAGCGTGGTGACCGCGAAGACAAGGACGAAGACGAGGAGTAGTAAATAGTACAGCTTGACGGGCTGCTATGTCGGGCGTACGGTAAATATACTAAATAATTACCGGACATAGTTTCCGGAGGAGGGGATTGCCATATGGCACGTAGTTTTAACCAAGTAGTATTGATGGGGAATCTAACCCGCGACCCAGAGCTTCGGCAGACGCCGAACGGGCAAAATGTCTGCAGCTTTAGCCTCGCGCTTAACCGCAGCTATAAGGGTGCAGATGGTAATTGGCAGGAAGCGACCGATTATATCGATGTCGTGGCGTGGGGACCGCTTGGTGAGCGCGTCGCGCAGTACCTGAGCAAAGGCCGCCCGTGCCTGGTTAACGGACGATTGCAGTCACGTAGCTGGGAACAAGATGGCCAGAAACGCAGCAAAGTCGAAGTGGTTGCGCAGGATGTTACATTCCTCGGCGGTCCTGGCGGCGGCGATAGCGGCAGTTACTCGGGCGGTGGTTCGGGTAGCAGCACTGCGGCCAGCAAACCGGCCACTAAAAAGAAAGACGATGTTGTCATTGAAGATATCGGCGATGAGCCCATAAACCTCGACGACATCCCGTTCTAGCACATTGTAGCGGTGCACCCCGGGCGAAAGTCTGCGTCAAAATCCTCACCGTATATCAGATACGGCTCGGATTTTGTGCTCGACTTTCACTCCGGACTGCACGCGCTAAAACGCACTAGAATAACAGGAATTTTAAGGAGAATTTATGGCGAAGATTTTTAAACACCGGACCGATGTCGCGTATTTCGACTACAAGGACTTTAAGACCTTGCAGCGTTACGTGAACCAGTACGGACAGATTGAAACCCGCAAGAAGACAGGTCTGACCGAGAGTCAGCAGCGTCACCTCGCAGTGGCGGTCAAGCGTGCGCGGCATATCGCACTGCTACCGTTCGTCGCGAAGGCGTAAGGGGGCAGGCGCTTGGCACTCTTTGCAGCGGCGCAGCATATTGAGCGGCGGGTGAAAATCATCCTGCGCGGTGTTGATATGGATGCGCTACCTGCCGTGCAGCGGGCTATTGCACACAAACTGCAGCTGGCGGCCCATGAAGTAAAGCTTGATGTGCGTGACTACGAATACGCCGAAACGCGCGCGGAACAAATGAAGTGGCGCCGTCTTGCGAGGCATAATATCGCAGTTTTCGAAGCGCTGCTCATCGAGCTTGGTGATATATTTGGCCCGGCCGATGTGGCGGAGCTTGGCGCGCAGCTCCAGCTGCTACAATCAAATCTGGAATGAGAAAGGAAGCGAAAAGATGGCACTCAGTATTACAAACTTGAAAAAGGGCGTCGTTTTCCAGCTCGATGGTGAACCGTACCGGGTGGTGGAATATAACCAGAAGGTGATGGGCCGCGGCGGCTCTATTGTCAATGTGCGTATCAAGAGCCTGCTCGACGGCAAAGTGCTCGAGAAGACATTCAAGGGCAATGAGCAGCTTGAAAGTGCTGACGTGACGACGCAGAGTGTGCAGTATTTGTACAGCGACGGCGACACCTTTCACTTTATGAATCAGGAGAGTTTTGAGCAGTTTGAAGTTTCGGCCGATCTCGTTGGCGACGGCGCGGGCTATATAAAAGAAAGTGATACGGTACAATTGCAGTTTTTCAATGGCCAACCGATTACAGTTGAGCTGCCCAAGAACGTGCCGCTGCTCGTCACGTATACAGAGACGGCAGTCAAGGGCGATACGAGTACTAACATCACGAAAGATGCCACGCTCGAGACCGGTATCACTATCAAGGTACCAGCGTTTATTAAGCAGGGTGACCTGATATCCGTAGACACGAGCAATGGTGTCTACCGCGAACGTGTGAAAGAATAACGAGATGAGCACGGGGAACCGTATGGATGATCGGACGCATCATGGCGGCAGGCTAGATATGGAGCTGCTTGCGCGCAGCCTCGTATCATCACGCTCGCAGGGCGAAAGCTTTGTGCGGATGGGGCGGGTGACCGTAAATGGTGTGCCTGCTAAAAAATCTGGTCAGCTCGTAGCTGGTTCCGATGATATAAATATCTTGGGCGAAGAGCGCTATGTCAGCCGGGCGGCGTTTAAACTCGCGTCTGTAGCCGAGGCGTTCAAGCTCGACTTTCGCGGCACCACGGTGCTGGATGTGGGCAGCAGCACTGGCGGGTTCACCCAGTACGCGTTGCGACGCGGCGCCCAGAAGGTCATAGCTGTCGATGTGGGCACCGACCAGCTGCACTCGAGCTTGCGCAGCGACGAGCGTATTGAGCTGCACGAGAAAACGGATATCCGCGACCTAAGAACCGACCAAGCAATTGATATCGTTGTCGCGGACGTATCGTTTATAAGCCTGCGGGAAATTCTGCCGTCGGTCGTTAGGCTGTGTGGTCCAGCCACCCGACTGGCGGTGATGGTCAAACCGCAGTTCGAGGCTAGCAATAGCCACCTTAAACACAAAGGCGTTATCAAAAACGACAAGATGCGGCGTGATATCCTGCGGGATTTCGAGAACTGGGCCAAGGACTATTTTATTATCCTAAACAAAGCAGACTCCGAGGTGGCTGGCAGTAAGGGTAACCTGGAGCGTTTCTACCTTCTCAAAAAGCTTTCCTAGGCAATCGATATCGGTGTGTGTTACTGGCCCGCATTCACTTTCTCCACTCTTATTTCGACTTGGCGGTGCTTCGCTCAAGCTGACACGTAGGTCTGAATGTGGGGTCACGTACGTTCCTCGATAGCCCGTAATCATTTACAATGAGTAGTGCTTATGTATTATTTCCCCGACCGAGCCGCTGCAGGAAAACTCATCGCCGATCAGCTTGAGCACAGATACCGGTATGAAGATTGCGCGGTTGTGGCGCTGAGTGACGGAGCAGTCATGGTCGGCGCCGAAATAGCCAAGCGATTGCACTGCGTCATCAATATGCTCCTCATTGCGCCGATTCAGTTGCCACGTGAAAGTGATGTCGTTGCGAGCATCGATAATTACGGCGGTGTGACCTATAACGATATGTACAGTGCCGGCCAGCTTGAGGAGCTAAAGACAGAGTATTTTCACTATATCGAGCAGCAGAAACTTGAGAAGCTGTTCGAGATGAATGAACTACTCGGGCAGGGCGGCGTCCTGAGTACTTCTCAGCTCCGGGGTCGCAATGTCATCATCGTGTCTGATGGGCTCAAAAATGGCTTCTCGATGCATGCGGCTGCCGAGTTTCTCAAAACAGTCAAGGTTTCGCGGCTCATCATGGTCACGCCGTTTGCAAGCGTTCAGGCAGTCGACCAAATGCACATACTAGCCGACGAGCTGGTGTGTCTCAATGTCATTGACGATATCGTGTCCATCGATCATTACTATGACCGCAATACGTTACCTTCGCACGAAGCAATAGTCAAGACACTTGAAGATATTGTGCTGCACTGGAAGTAACTGTTCGAGCGCTTGAACACCAGCTTGAATACTACTGAATGAAATCTTCGAGTGCTTCGCTGCTGCGAATGGTGATGCGTGACTGCTCGCTGCTGATGATGCCTTTGCGTTCGAGCTCCGACAGCGTGCGGCTGGTGGTTTCGCGGGTGGCGCTGATAGAGCTTGCGATATCCTGATGGCGTAGTGGTACCTGAATAATGATGCTACCATCCTCAGCTTTCTGGCCAAACCGATCAGCTATGCCGAGCAGGAAAGAGGCGAGACGCTCACGTACGGTGCGGTACTCGAGCGTCATGATACGGTCACCGTGTATTCGGTACATCTCTGCTAGCATAGTGACGAGCGGCAGGGCAACTTCTGGGTGCTCTACTAAGTGCGATAGGAAACGTTCGGTCGGGATGAGCCAGACGACAGTCGGCGCAAGTGCCGTGTATATGGTTTCACGATCTTCAGTTGTCAGCGCCTGGGTGAGCCCGAGCAGCTCGTCGTCGCGGCGCAAGATGAGTAGATTTTCTTCGCCGTATTTTGTGATGTCGTACGCCTTAACGAGGCCATGCTCAATATAGAAAACTCCTGGTGGTCTGCTGCCCGGGCGAACAATGAACTCACCCTTGGCGTACTCTGCTCTCGTACCGGTTCGAAACAAATCGGCGAGCGCCGCCAGTTGCTTATCATCGACTAGCATGTCGTTATTATCTCACAGCTGTTTAACCCCTGTCTAGAGCAAGTGCTTTATGTGCGCTACCTGTGATATTTATCGCGCCCAGACTGTGACCTTCCTAACTGCCGAGCGTACCGATGTGGCACATACTGGTACCTGTGTAAGAACGAAGAGCCGCATTTGCCATAAGAATAAGTCGTTCGAGGAGGTTCCGGTATGGTAGACGCAAAAATGGTTAGTGAGCAATTACGCAAGGTAGGCTGTGACTATGCGATATGGGGCCGCAGCGAGATAAATGAGCTTGCTGCTATCATCATGGACGATGAAAAGATTGTGCAGGCAGTCAATGGTTACTACGACGGAGGTTTCGCCCTCATGTGCGCGACAAACTACCGAGTGCTTATCGTCGACAAGAAACCGTTTACGCTTACGGTCGAGGATCTCCGGTACGACATGATTGCGGAGGTTGATTTTAGCTCGCGAATCTTTACATCCGTTCTTCATATCTTGACGCCGCTCCGAACGCTTATTTTCACGAGCTGGAGCAGCAGTAAACTTCGCAAAAGCATGAATTATATCCAGCAGCGTGTCATGGAGCTGCGGAATAATGAGTTTCTTGCCATGCAATTTGCGATGAGTCAGTCCGGCCAACAATCCCCGCTAGCAAAGGGTGAAAAGGTGACGACTAAACGACGCCCGTTTGGTCAGAGTCGCCAGCAGGTTCCCCAAATGGTGCCGACGATCAAGAACGTCGAACAGCCCATTGCAGAATTTGA
>CAYWOA010000031.1:8937-10143 GCA_964459795.1 uncultured Candidatus Saccharibacteria bacterium
CTGGAGCGTCATCCGTATATTTGGCTATCTATCGGAGCGGTGACGATTATCGTGCTTGCCCTGCAGCTCGCGTATCCGTCGGGCAGAGCGCTGCCTCTGGCGCGGCTGGACGGCGAGCGGGTTAGTGGCCAGTCGCAGACGTCTATTACGAAAACATTACAGCGTGACTACGCGACGGTACCGCTCACGCTGCAGATTGGCACTACACAATACAAAACGACGGCAGCAGAAGCGGGACTCAAGATAGACGAGCCAGCGGTGGTACGCGGCCTGACCGATTACCCGTGGTGGCAGCGCCTCATCCCGCTCAGTCTGCTGGTCGTCGGCGCGACGAAGAATCAAGCTGTCCAGACAAGTATCGACGAGGCTCGCTTCAATGACTATGCCGAGGCGCGCAGCAAAGATTGCGCGGTAGCAGCAAAAGACGCGGGGGTGGTCGTGCGCGGGGAGACGGTCAAGCTTGATCCGGCCAAAGACGGCCAGGCGTGTCCGGTCGCATATATCCGCACCGTGTTTGACGCCGTTTCACTGCAAAAAGGTGGTACGGTGGCTAGGCTTGATCCACAGACGGTCAAGCCCGATCGCTCAGACAAGGAAGTCGCCTCTGTTCTTAAGCAGGCACAGGCCATCGTAGACCGGCAGCTTACTATCACGATGGCGGATAAAAAGGTGAGCGTCAGTAAATCTGAGGTTGCCTCGTGGCTGACATTCCCGCAAGCGGACAAGACGAAGAATATATCGGTTGCCATCGATGAAGCGAAGGTCAAAACATACCTCGCTAGTGCACAATCGGTCGTCTACGTTGCGCCGGGCACAACCCATATCGCCACGCTCGATGGCGTGGAAACGGGGCGCAGCGTCGGTGCGAACGGGCGCGGTGTCGATACTGGCGCTACGGCCACGGCGATCAGCAAACAATTACTCCAGGGCGAAGCTACCACCTCGGTGCAGGCGACACTCATTACGTTGCCGCCCAAGGTCGTTTACGATCGCTCGTATTCGGCGACGCCGGCCGGCTTGCAAGCGCTACTCAGCGACATTATCAAAGATAAGGGTGACTACGCCATCTCGGTTCGTACGCTCAGTGGCGTCTCGGCAAGCGTCAATGCTTCAAAACACTACCACCCGGCCAGCACCTACAAAATGTATGTCGGTTGGGCCATCATCCAGCGCATCGCCGCAGGCCAAATGAAATGGGAAGACGCG
>CAYWOA010000032.1:0-9233 GCA_964459795.1 uncultured Candidatus Saccharibacteria bacterium
AAGCGATTAAACCATAGCTGCTTTGATTCTACGGATGCCAGCGCTACTGGCTTCTTCTTTGAGAATTTTGTAGTGTTTTTCGTTTGGTTTGCCGTCATCATCTTGAGCCAGCTGGCCGGTGTAGTCGACGTGCGGACCGCCGCAGATCTCGAGACTGACGATATGGTCACCCTCGCCCATCTGGTACACCTTCACGGTCTCGCCGTAGCGCTCGCCAAACGGCCCGATAGCGCCCATATCAAGTGCCTCTTGCGTCGGATATTCGGTAAAAGATACCGAGTGGTCTTCGGCAATCCACTGGTTTACCAGTTCTTCAGCCCGCGCGATCTCGTCCGGTGTCATTTTGCGGTCGAGGTTGAAATCGAACCGCAATCTTTCCTCCGTGATATTACTACCGTGTTGGCGCAGCTGCGGTCCAAATATCTGCCGCAGCGCCGATTGTAACAGGTGCGTCCCGGTGTGGTAACGCTTGTGCTGCATAGTGTGGCCGCCCAGGCCGCCCTTGAACGCGCCTTTCGCCGCCGTCTGGCTACGGGCGCGCTGCTCAGCCATGCGGGCGTCGAACTGCTGTCGCCACTTAGCATCTAATGTGATACCCCGTTTGAATGCCTCCTCGACGCTCAGCTCGACCGGGAAACCGTAGGTGTCGTAGAGGGTAAAGAGGATGGCGCCGTGCGATGATTCGTTCCCTGTTTTTTCAGGAGGGGCTTCGCCCCTTCCACGGGTGCCAGTATCGCTCCGCTCACTGTCAGCCCGTTCCTCCCCCGCTCGCTGTTCGCTCGCGCCGGCGCTACGCACCGGTGCCGGCACTTTCGTGTCGGCCGCAAACAAACGCTCGAGCTCTTTGAGGCCTTTGCGCAGAGTCTGGCGGAAGACTTTTTCTTCTTTCACCAGCACCGCGATGACCTCATCCCGTCCGGCTTTGACCTCTGGAAAATCTGCCTCATACAGGTCAGCGATAACCGGCACTACCTCCTGAAGAAAGTTCTGCTCGATACCGAGCTCGAAGGCGAAGCGGACAGCCCGACGGAGCAGCCGGCGCATGACATAGCCCTGCTCTTTATTACTCGGCACTACATCGTCGACCGCCAGAAACGTAGCCGCGCGCAAATGATCGGCGATGACACGCATGCTCTCGGTATGGCTATCGTAGTTTTTACCGCTGATGGCCTCGAGCTTCTCGATGATTGGCCACATGACGCTGATCTTGAACATATCAGGCGAGTTCAGTTGTGCGGCAGCGATGCGCTCCAGGCCGGCACCGAAATCAACGTTTTGTTTGGGCAATTTCTCGAAACCCTGCTCGGTGCGCAAATATTCCATAAACACACTGTTACCAATTTCCATGAAGCGGCCACAATCGCAGTTTGGATGACAGTGCGTACCCCACCGTGGATCGTGCTGGATGAAATCAAATTCGTAGAAAACCTCGCTATCAGGACCACCGGGTTCACCTGGCGGCATATCGCTAATTTTGCCGGCGCGGCACCACCAGTTTTTGCTGGCATCGTAGAAGAAAATACGCCCATCTTGCATGCCCTTCTCGTAGCCGTCGGCTTCGGAGCCGATATCGACCGCCAGAGCATCGATATCCCTACTCTTGAATAGTTTCTGCCAGATTTCGGCCGATTCGGTGTCTTTCGGGATGCCGTTTGCCTCGTCACCGATGAAAGCCGTCACATACAGTTTGGTAGGGTCCAGCCCGACCACGTCCGTCAAGAACTCCCAGAACCACGGTAGTTGCTCGGCCTTGAAATAATCACCAAGCGACCAATTGCCGAGCATTTCGAAAAAGGTCGTGTGACGGTTGTCGCCGACTTCATCAATATCTTGAGCTCGCAGACACGTTTGACTATCGACAAGCCGTACGCCCGCCGGATGCGCTTCGCCAAGCAAATAGCGCAGTAGGGGCTGCATACCAGAGCCAGTGAAAAGCGTCGTCGGGTCATTGTCGGGTACGAGTTTAGCCCGCGGGATGATTGCGTGCTGCCGCTGCTCGAAATATTCCAGATATTTCCGGCGGATATCCTGTGCATTCATGCCACCAGTATACCAGAGGCCGCTTGGCATGCGTCGAGAGAAACCCTCAACCAGGCGACTACCGACGAAGCGTGTACGTTGCCCGGTGTTTCCGTAGCCGTAAAATTGGAATCGCGGCCAGCGCGGCAGTGAGTGCTAGCGCGCTCACACTAAGTTGCAGATTGGCGAGCGAAAAGCCGAGGTGCGATGATGACGACTCGAGTCCACCGCCTACCGCCGTCGCTTTGCGTGGAGCTAGCATGCGGTAGATGGCACCACCACGGCTGTAGTAGTAGTCGCCCAGTGAGTTCACGGCGACATGCGCCCCGCTGGCGACATAGGTGTCGCTGAGATCGGCCGGGTCAAGCGTGTATATTTTGCCCCCGACCGAGGCGATCAGTTTCCCTTTGGCAGCGACGAGATTACCAGGGGCATTTACCTGGAAAAATGGACGCTTCCCAGTGACTGTCATTGTGCTTGGGTCAACCGCAAATACGGTACTATCCGCTACGCCATAAAGCTTATCCCCAAAGACAATCAGACTCGTGATGTTTTTGGCGCCCGGCACGGGGACGACAGTTTTTGTCGCACGCTTCGACACGTCGTAGGCAAAGAGTGAAGCGCTTGCCGAGCTCGTTGTTCTACCGCCGCCATAGATAACCCCTTGGCCATAAGCCAGGCTTGCCACTGTCTGGTCCGACAGTACAGTTTGGGGTGCTGCGGTGATCGTCTGGTCGTCGACATCATAGATTCCAACCATGCTGACGGTCTTTGTGCCGACCTGGTTGAGCGCAAATGCGATCCGACCGTTGCCCGTACTAGTGAGTGCATCGACACTGCCTTCGCCCACTTTGACCTCGCTCGCAAACTTAGGCACCGCGGCGGCTGAGTTCGTGTCATAGAGCGTCATAGAACCGGTGGAGGTACCTGCAGTGAGTACACTCCCGGTCGGCAGCAAACTGGTGACTGAGCCATGCTGCTGAGCAACCATTTTACGGAGTAGTGATTTGTCTCTATCAACTTGCAGAACACTCGAACCAGCGGCGGTCGAAGCGGCGTACATGGTGTCGTCGCTCGATATGTCGATCGTGCTGACATTGTGAAATCCGCCGACGATAGGTGACGGACTAATGGCTTTATACGTCCGCGAAGTTGCTGTCACGATGCCAATTTGGCCGGCCGCGCCGTACACTAGGCAGCGATTTGCATCCAGCCAGCAGTTCCCACTCGCCGGCTCCAGGCCTGCCTGCGATCCAAGTGCCTGCACAGTCTTCGTCACCGGATCGTAGCGACTCAGCGCACCGTAGTACACCGGCGTCGATACTGGCACGGTGGTTGTCGAAGCCACGGTTGACGCTGGCTGTGATTGAGTGGCGGGTTTGTTTGCGATTTCGGTTTGCGCCGAAACAGTCGAACTCGTTTGAACTACCGCATCTGTATCTCCGTTGTTCGAATCTCCCGTATCCTCTGCGGTGCTCTGCGTGGTACTGGTTGTAGTCGTCGCTGGCGCAGTCTGAGACGCCGCCTTGGCTGGCTGGACGGTCTGCGCCAGCGTTTCGAAAGGCGCAGCAGAGATGGCTCCAAATGGCGCCCGCTGGTCGACGAGATTACCGCTGGCTTGGTCGTAGATGAGTGTCAGTGCTCGGCTACCAATAGTCTCAACATACAGGTAGCCGCCGCTGACAGCCCCGACTCGTAGACCGGTAGCACCTGCCGGTACTTCTGTCAGCGTCAGTGACGTCTTGGTACCACCCGAGCTGCTCACCTTCCACAGTGAGGGAGCTGCCATATTGCCGAGATAGATGTAGCCGCCAGAATAGGCTAGCCCAAGCCCCGTGCCAGGAAAATCACCGAGATTATGCCAACTGGCACTAGCCGAATTGTAGCTATAGAGATGGGTTACACCGTCTTGAACTGTGGTGAAGTAAGCCACGCCAGCGCCGCCTGCGACGGCATTCTCAAAGGCCAGATGAGATTGCTCGGGCGAACTCTGCTCGGTCGCAGTGAACTTATCCGGGTCGACATCGTACAGCATGCCGGTCGTCGTCCCGATGAGCACATGTCGGCTAGATAGCGCCACATAGGCCTGACCCGCCGCCTCAATATCATCGGTGCGCAGCTCCTGTGAGAGGGCGCTCTGCGACGTGCGGAGATTGATAATTTGTAGCGGCGCATTAACCCCACGAGGCATTGTCACCGCCAGTGGCACACCACTCTTATTTTTTGTCAGCGCCATACCAGTAACTACCGTCGCTACGAACGGTTTACGTGCGACCAGCTCTTCACTCGCCTGGGCGTGCGCCAGAGGCACGAGCGCACCACTGCTGAACCAGAGCGCTGCGATAAGCACGTAAACAATCTTGTATTTTGTGGACGCCATGCGGCGGCGCACCGAGAGAGACTTTTGCATTTTTTGTACTTTCTATTTGTATCGTACACATACACGATACCAAACCAAAATTCGGCCGTCAATAGGCATAAGAACTTCTTATCATTGTTGAGCATAATACTACGTTTTTTCGGCTCTCCTACACCCTTGTTGCTTTGGACCCAGGCGCACGTTTTTCTTGAAGCGAGGAAGGAATTGTACTGGTGATTAGGGGATTAGGAATTTAGTGACAGCAACACATTCCCATGTTCCTAATCTCCCGAGTTTCTAATGACGAATTACTCGTTGCTGGCTGGCAGATCGCAGCTTGGTTGGCCCGAAAGCCGTGTCAGATAACGATGCCGCCGCCGACTACTCGATCGCCGTCGTACAGTACGGCAGATTGCCCCGGCGTCACGGCTCGCACTGGTGTTTCAAGTACTATTACACCATGTTCCTGAGAATCTATAGGTACGTCTTCTAGAGCTGTTTTGCGGAACCGGGCGGGCACTAGCCCAGCCTGGTGACGTGTCCGAACGTGGTAGGTTTTCCCTGCTTCCGGCGGACTATTGATCCAGTGCAGCGCGGCCAGGCGTAGGTGATCGTGCCAGAGATTTTTATCCTGCAAGTCAGTTGTCACATACACTTCGTGCCGCATCATATCTTTGCCCGTAACGTAGTACGGCAGCCCGCCACCGACCCCAAGCCCAGAGCGCTGACCGATGGTATAGAAGATGGCACCGTCATGCTCACCAATCCGTACACCATGCTGGTCGATGATATCACCGTGTGGCTGCTCGCCGAGCTCATGGAGCAGAAATTCTTTAATCCCGACTTTGCCAACGAAGCATATGCCTTGGCTATCTTTTTTTGCCGCCGTTGCTAGCCCAAGACGCGCCGCCTCGGCTCGCACTTCGGCTTTGGTAGTGTATTCACCGATGGGCATCAGCGACTGCCTGAGCGCGTCCCCGGTGACACGGTAAAGAAAATATGTCTGATCTTTGTCACGATTATGCGCAGCGTACAGGGCCACAGGTACCGTGTATTCATTTTCTAGGCGGGACGAGCCCCTCCTAGAACGAAACGTCGCTTCGCTCGTATCGGCCCGGGCCACCCCCGGCCGCTGTTTGTGGCCGCTGGCGCTACGCACCGATGTCGCTGCGCTCCAAACAGCGCTGGAATGAGCGTTTACTGCAGGCAAAATGCGGGCGTAGTGGCCGGTTGCAATCATATCCGCCCCATCGGCCAGCGCCGTTTCAAGAAACAGCTTGAATTTGATTTCTTGATTACACATGATATCTGGGTTCGGCGTCAGGCCGCGCTGATAGCCATCTATCATATAGTCAACGACGCGCTGTCGATATTCCGTCTCGAAATCATACAGCTTGAAAGGGATACCGAGCTGCACCGCAACCCGCTTGGCGTCTTCGTAGTCTTCTTTCCACGGGCAAACCATACCGGGCAGGTCCTGGCTCCAGTTCTTCATGTAGACGCCCGTGACATCGTAGCCGCTACGCACGAGTAGCGCCGCCGTTACAGAGCTATCAACCCCACCGCTCATCCCAACGTACACTTTTGTCATAGGGAATAGTATATGGGAAATTAGGAATTAGGGGTTAGGAATTAGCGTTGGATCTCATTGTTATACATACGTGACTGCTGCTCGATCTGTTTATGGATGGCCGTCACCTCGTAGTGTCTGCCGACCCAGAATGCCGCCAGAATGAGCGGTATCATGAGGAGTATCGGCCACCATATGTAGACGATTTTGGTGGAACCACCCTTGTTGCTCCCAGTCGTACTGCCAGTCGAGCTTTGCGATACCTCACCGCTCCCAACACCGACAAGCTGCAGAAATGCCGTCGCGCCGTTTTTATCAGTCGCCTTGACCACTACGCGGTAGATACCCGCCGTTTTGTAGGTGTGAGTGATATTAAACGTACCGGCAAACGCTTGACTCCTGAGATCGCTCGCGCTACCGTCCCCCCAATCTACGCTGATAGCGTACGGTCCGGTGCCGCCGCTAAGGATAATCGGCCAAGTTAGGAGCGAGCCAACGGGCGCTCCAAGCTTAGCCAGTGTGCTCGTCAGGCTGATACGCTGCCCAAAGGCAGCATACTGTGCGTCCTGAAAGGTGACGGTAACGATATTACTATCTGGTCCAGCCTGATCGAGCGAGTCATACACCCGCGCCACGAGTTCATTTTGGCCGCTGAAAAGGTCAACCTGGATGCTATAACTACCCTTCTCGCAGGTCACAGAGCCGACGAAGATAGTATTGCTGAATATCTTCACCAGCAGTCCGGATGTGCAGAGACCGGTCACGGTGATGGGCGTGGAAGGAAAGATTTTCCCGTTTGTCGGGCTGCTGATGGTTGCCGCCACCTTAGGTGGTGGGCTTGGAATAGTTCCCTGGAGACCCGTCGTGCCCGACTGATTCGGATTGGAGCTACCAATCGCAGATACCTGTCTGACCGCCCCGAATAGCAGCAGCACGCTCAGTGCCAGAACGGGTACGATACCTGAAAGTAATTTTCGCTTCATGCTGCTACTGTAACTGCTTATGCTTCTAGCATACTCGAAAGCAGCTCTATCTGCCAGTCCTGGTTATCGACGTCGAGATGCCCGGCTGATAACTCGCTGATTGTAGCGCTTGATAGCCCGCGGCAGACCAAATACGAGTGCGACGATGAGCGCAATGATGACAATAACGCCAATGATGAGTGCAAGCGGCACAACAATGAAGCTCGTGTCACCACTAAGCAGCTGACCGCTTGAACCATAGCCGAAGTTACCACTTACCGTATAGCGACCCCACTGCCCGACTTTGTCGAGCTTCACATTGAAACGCCTGACGCTGTCCGGCAGCACATTACCACGCGGGTCGGTGTTGTTGATTTCGGTAGACTGCACGATCTTATCGCCGCGCTTGACCACCACTTTACCAAATGGCTGTTCATGGACATTACCAGAGTTCTGGAAACGAGCCACTGCGTACAGATTCTTATTTGACACGAAGAACGAACTCCCGCCAGTGGCGTCCGTACCTTTGCGCACATCGAATGATTCGAGTGTGACATTCTCCTTGATATCGCCAGGTACTTTTACCAATATAAGCGTACCGACACTAGCAGAAAGTGTCACACCCTTGCTACTTTCACCGACGGGTGTAAAACGAACTGCACCGTAGTAGCCGCCACCAGCCGCGTCCTTCGGGATTGAGATAACCACCCCTACCTGTTTCGACTGTCCTGCCGGGATAGTTAAGTTGGGGATGCTCGATATATATCGTTTCAGGCTATGGCTCGGCGCATACTTGCTGGCGTCGAGAATCAACGCTGGCTGACCATCTTCATTCTCACCAGCGATAAAGTCATTGATGATAGCCTGGAACTCGGCGTCACCAGAGGTGATGTTCTGAACCGTCAGCGTCAGAGTGCGGGTTTCGCCAGGATTTATAGTGAGATCGCTGCGCACCGGGGAGATACGTATACCGTTGCCAGCAGCACCCGTGCTAGTCTGCGCACTAGCGACAGCCCCTCCAAGACTCGTTAAGAATAGCCCGACCGAAAGAATCAGGAGTACAAAGCGTTTTGACAGTTTTGACATGATTTTCCTCTTTTTACCTTTACCACTTATGGTAACAGACGCAACCGGTTTTACAAAGGTAATATGTTGTATATTTTGCTATAATACGAAAAGGGTCTCTAGAACGAGGCAAGCGCAATATATTGCAGCGTGCTCACATAGGCTCCGGGAGCCTGGCCGCTACTAACATTTGCAATGTAGGTAACGGTAAACAATCGGAAATAATCGGGATCAATCGAACTGACGAGTACATCACCGGATTCAAACTTGAAAAAATTCGGTGAATTATAGGCGGCCGTCACCACACCAACACCACTTCCCTGTACGTCGCTGCCTGATGGCGGCGTGCTGTTACTGCGCAGATTCAGCCCGAATTGGCTAGTACCGATACGTGAGACGTCGGGTGATGATAGTGCCGGAATAGTATTGATACCGGATGTTAGGGTGGTACCCGAAACGCGGATGGTGTAGCCAAAGTCAGCGTTGGTAGCCACCAGTAGCTGAGTGTGCCCTGTCGCTGTCTTTTTCGAGCTGAATTCGCCGAAATCGATATAGTTTCCCGAAGCCGTATCACAATCATACGGCTGAATTGTGTTACCGACACAGAAAAGCAGATATGGTGGCACGACCGATCTGATGCTCAGGACTGCTGGATTGATGACAAATGCCAGGCCTGAGCCGTCGTGGCGCGCGCCGCTGGCATCCGTACTCGCAAACGTCTCGAGACGGCCGTAGTAGGAACCGGCCGCCGATGGGTTCACGACGCCGGAAAGTTCAAACGCCACAGGCCCAGCGACGGTTGGTGCCGGCGTCCGAGTCAGAACAAGCTCATTGGCGGTGGTGCCCGGATGAATGCTAAAGCCCGATACACCGTACTGGCTGGCGAGCACTGCGCCTGACATATCAAGTCCAGCTGGAGCTGTGCAGGGCGCACCGAGAAAAGGGTCTTCCGTACAGAGTTGCAACCGCACCGACCCAACCGTCCCGGCTGACTGGCCAGACATACTTATTCGGTAGGTCGTGGTGACGCCAGCCTGTGCATCGGCGATATGAAGCTCTCTTGTGGTCAGGTTTGCCGCCGATACCAATATCGTGGATATGCGCAGCGGTCCTGCTACCGGCAGTAGCAAGACCGCGAGAAGGCTTGTGGCAAGCAGCCAGGTGTAAAGCCTCTTTGGGCGCATTATTTCTCCTGTGACTTAGGCTAGAAGGTACCGACGCCGATTAGGCTGAAGTTTTCGGAGTAGATACCGGCTGG
>CAYWOA010000033.1:0-9203 GCA_964459795.1 uncultured Candidatus Saccharibacteria bacterium
TTATATTCATGCAGGGTTAGTGAAGCGGTCAAACACGGCAGACTGTAAATCTGCTGGCTCATGCCTTCGTAGGTTCGAATCCTACACCCTGCACCAATCATAATTTTACGCCAATAGCGGCTGCCACCTTAGCTCAGCTGGCTAGAGCAACGGTTTTGTAAACCGTGGGTCGTCGGTTCGAATCCGACAGGTGGCTCCAGGATAAACACATTGATTATACATGAAACGACTCTATCGATCTCGAACTGACAGACGAATTGCCGGCGTTTGCGGCGGATTCGCTGCCTATACCGATACCGACCCGGTGCTGTGGCGCATCGGTGCGATACTACTCGCGCTGCCGGGCGGCCCAAGCATCTTGATATACTTCCTTTTTTGGCTGCTGGTTCCGCTTGAGCCTAAAAAGTACATAAAAGAAAGCTAAAACCACCCACTATTTTTTTAAAATGTATAAAGTTTGTGAGCAATATCACTTGCCAACACTGTTTTTCTGAGTAAAATGATGGCATAGTAAGCAAATAGGAAACATAACAACATGGGACATCATAAAAAACTTATACCAACCGAGGTTTCATATAGTGATGATTATTTTGTAGGCGGCATATCTAATGTCACAAATTACGGACCTGAGGAGTATTACTTTGATGTTGCAATGCGGTGGGTTGACGAAGGAACGCTGACGTTTGATGCGGCAGGTAAATACTTCAGGGACTCACTGGCGCATCACTATAATCCAAGGAACGTGGCCGAGCCCATCCTCGCCGACCTAGTCGAAGCCCAGTAGCCGCGCGCCGCTTTACAGAGAGGGCAGTATCTGGTAAACTGCATGGGATATGGCGAAAAAAGGTGAAAAGCGCAAACTCGTTGGCCTCGTGAGTGAAGAGTCCGGTGAGCGCATATACTATACGACCAAAAATACGATGAACACTCCTGAGAAGTTGTCTCTACGCAAGTACAGCAAGAAATTACATAGGCATGTGATCTTCACTGAAACGAAGAAAAATCTCGGTCGCAACGAAGTCAAGCCAAAGAAGTAGTCGTTTCCAAGCAAGCTGCCCCTAAAGCTACTGATTTTTTTGGGTTTGTCACCGAATATCACCGGGATATTTATTACCTATACCAACTAAAACACAAAACAACCCCCAATCGCATGCGGGAGATTACTCCGCGCTGTACAGATCGAGGATAGTATTGATGAGCTCGGCGTGGCTCCAGACGAGCGGTAAGACGGAGAGCGGCTCGGCGGTCTCGGGGTGAATCTGCTCACTGAGAGCGCCGCTCGGTAGTGCGTGGGCGAGCGTCCACTCAACCAGGCGCTTCGCTTCTGCCTCTCGATGAGTCTGGACATAGTACTGTGCAATCCAAAGCGTAGTCACGAACCACGGATTACCGAGATAGGTCGGCCCGGGGCTGAAATAGCTGTCGTGTTCATAGCGCGGACTGCCCTTAGCCGGTGTTTTATCGAGCAGCAGCTTTTCGATCCCGTTAAACGTGGCTCGAATCGGTCCGGCGCCGACTACTTTGGTCGCAAACATCATACCACCATAGGCGCTCGAGACATCGAGCGTATTGTCGAACTGCAGCGAACCGTCGGGTTGCAGCAGAAAACCTTTGCGCAAGTAGTGACGGGTTGGATCGACAAATATGTCGGCATTTTTCGCGATGTCTTCGGCTATGGCCTGCCAGCGCACAGCATCGTCGGGATATTCGAATAGCTCGGCAAGCTCAGCCGCGCTCCTAAGCGCTTGGTGCACCAGCGCTGTTGTATAGGTGTTTGTTAGGAACTTTTCTTCCCATAGATCGTAACTGGCATGGGGGAGGCCAGTTGTCTCATCGATAAAATCGCACATGAAGTTAGCCATCGGTTGGACCATAGTGGTATAAAGGCTTTCGACGAACTCTTTGTCGTCCGTTTCATGGTAGTACTCGCACAGCAGATACAGGACAATAGCGGTCTCGTCTTCCTGGATAGCCAGTTCGCTGCGTTTATTGTGAAGGAGTGGATGCCAGGTGCTGCCGATAGCCTTGTCTGGCTGATATTTGTGCATCATGTAGCCGTCCGGGTTCATGATGTCGCGGCAAAACTCGAAAAACTTCTTGGGTTCCTCGGTATAGCCAAGTCGTATGAGTGGCCACATGGCATATGCACCATCTCGTGGCCAGACGTAGCTGTAGTAATCGCGGCCGTAATTGTAGATACTCGAATCGCAACTGGCGATGACGCCACCGCGCCGATCGGTGTGTGCTTTGATGATCATCAGCGATTTTTTGACTGCAACCTTTTCGCGTTCGGGCAGCCCATCTATTGACGATTCAGCGACGTGGAGCCACTTGTGCCAGTGGTCGCGGACTTTGTCGAGTCGGCTCGGCAGGCCGTGTGTCTGTAACTGATTGTGAATTCGCTCGGCGCTGTACTGTGAGTCTGCGGCGGCGATCCAATATTCAACGACCGTCTCTGCTCCGCCAGCCAGTTCGAGCGTATTTGCGATGACCGTATCGACGCCGCCATGTTCCACCGCGTTTTCCGAGAGTAGTCCGTCCTCAGCATCCCGCCAGGTGCCTTCCTTACCCTCAATGCCATAATTACCGACTGAGTACTGGTCGAACGGCGTGCCTTCGCCGCTTCGGCTAAAAATGAGCAGGCTACAGCGCCCCTTGTAGTCGAGCACGTACGTGCCGTCTGGCACGTAGAGCGCGGTATCACCGCGCCCCGCGCGAGATATTTCGAATACCTGGTGTAAGAACAATTTAATAGTCCGAGTACGTGTTGTTTCGTTTTTAACATGTATCTGACGACAAAAGGCATTGAATTCTGTGTCGACAAAATCAGTAAAATGCAAACCAATGCCGAGTGGCTGATGTTGCATACTAACGTCGCTCACCAGGGCATCGGCATCCATATTGACATGGATGCGCCAATCATGTTCGCCGACCCAGCTAAAGGCACCGTCAACGGAGACGCCGATCCGGTGCTGCGAGCTTCGAGCCGTCGTCAGATTGTCGAGACCAACATAAGGGTAGTAAAAATCATGCACCAGCCCCGACTCATCGAGACCGACCGTCAAGCTGCCATTACCGAGTATAACTGGTCTACCCATAGCAAAGACCTGCTTTGCGCCCTTCAATTATCAATCTTAAATTTTTAGATAGTCCCCACCCGAACAACATCAGACGGCGATGCCTTTCTCGGTGAGACGGTACTTGAGATCGTGGTATGTATTCATATAGGCAATGTAGGCCTCGTAGGGTGACTCGTATGGGCTGAAATAGGCGTGGACATCGCCATCATTAAACCATTTGGTGCACATGTAGTAGAAATGATCGCTCGTTTGGAGTTTGCGCCAATCTTCGATGAGTGCCAAGTCGTTACTCGACATGATCGGTTCGGCTAGTCCGTACATGCTGGTGATGGCGCCTTGCTGCATGCTGTTACCGAGCCAGGCCGTCAGATCGCGTTCACTGTCAGCCCATGTAATGGTTTGCGGGCAGTCGACCTCATCGACTGCTTCAAACGACTCAGCCGCTTCGGTGACAGTCATGAAGGTGTGTTCTGGCGCTTCAGCGAGCCAGGCCTTGGGCAGATGCTCGAGAAAGTCGAAGATGCCACTATCTTCCCATTGGTGTTCGCCGAAGGTCTCGTAGTCCATAAAGAGGTTGATAAGCGGCTGATCCCATGAATCTTTTGTCCAGCCCATGAATTTATCGACGGTCAGTGGGTACTCTTCCCAATCTTTATTGCTGAAGCGAAAAGCGATATCATCGCTGAGCTTGTAGTTTTTCGTAAGCAGCTTAATGTGCTCGGTCTGCACAGGTTTATACAAGAAGTTCGGACTGCGCCAACCAAGCACCGGGTCCCAACCTTCGCTAAGGATAGCCTTGTAGCCAACCTGGTCCGCCCACTGCGCCAGGTCGTTATTGTAACTGAGCTCGGTGTTACGGAAGGCTGTCGGGGTGACGCCGAAGAGACGTTGCACAATCTCACGGTGCATCTGTACCTGCATTTCAAATTCGAATCGATTGTAGAAAAAAGCGAGCGAATGGTGGTATGTCTCGGCGACGATCTCAACACGCCCGGTGGCAACAAGTTGCTGAAAACTCTCAAGTACCTCAGGAGCGTAGTGCTCGAATTGTTCAAGCACTGTGCCAGTTATGGACATCGACAATTTAAATTGTGGGTTGTCTTCGAGCATACGAAGTAGCCGTTGGTTTGTCGGCACATATGATTTCTCGGCTACCTTGCGTACAATGTCGGCATTGTTCTCACGGCTGCCCTCAGGAGCTTCGAAATAATCATGTGTGCGACCAGCGTCGAAGATGGTGTAGTGGCGCACTCGGTATGGCTGATGAACGTGGAGATAGAGAACGATGGCGCGCTTATCAGACATATGCCGCCTCTCGCCGCTGAACATGGTGGTGGTAGTGATGAAGCATAGTGCTTACTGATTTTTCCCAAGTTTGTGCGGCGAGTTCGCTGCGACCACTTTCGGTCAGTGATCCGGCAAGATCTGGATTGTCGAGGACAGCAGCGATCTTGTTTGCCATTTCGTCAGTGTCCCAGAAATCAACCTTCAGTACATTGTGCAAGATCTCGCTCGAACCGGTCTGTTTGGATATAAGCGCCGGTGTGCCCTGAATAAGCGCTTCGAATGGTGTAATGCCGAACGGCTCGGACACGCTTGGCATGACGAACAGGTTGCCGACCCTGAAAGCATCACGCCACTGTTTGCCGGTGCCATTGAGGTGGCCGGTGAATATAACATTGCCGCTCAGACCCAGGCCAGCGGAATATTCGATCAGCTCTTCGTACTGATCACCCGGTCCGACCACTAGTAGCAGGCTCTTTGGCCTGTTGTCTACAACCTTGCGAAACGCATCGAGCAGATGAGTTAACCCCTTTTGGATGGTCAGACGACCAGCGCTGACAACAACGCCATATCCGGCTTCTTTCATGCGTTCGAGGTAGCGAAACGCATTGTCCGAAGTATCTTCGTAGAGTTCTTCCGCCGAAAGTTCCATGGCGTTATGCACGACTTCGATTTTGTCAGGATTGATGTGGTAATGTTTCACAATGGTGTTTTTGGTGGCCTGACTGACGGCGAAAATCTTATCAGCCATCTGAAGCCCCACATACTCGATCTCATGTACCAGCGGGTTGCCTGATTTGCCGCCAGCTCTGTCAAATTCGGTAGAATGGACATGGACAAAGAGTGGCACACCACTCACTTGCTTGGCGGCGAGCGCCGCCCGGAAGGTTAACCAATCATGGGCGTGAATGACATCGTACTCGCCAAGTTGCACGAGTTTAGTGACATAATCGGCATAGTTTGTCTGATGCTCGGCCATATTGACGCCGCGTGAGCTCCCATCCTCAGAAATATATTCAAAATACTGGCTATCATAGGTACTACCAGCCATACTGCCGATAATCTGTTCGACATGTTCTGGCAGGGCAGGGTTGACTTTCATGAAATTTATGTTTGAAAAGTCAGCTGAATAGGGGAGGATGAATTCAACCTCAGCGCCACTCTTCGCAAGCTGCTGGCACATTTGGTAGCATACTATCCCCATACCCCCTGTGTGGTGGGGTGGTAGCTCCCACCCTAGCATTAGTACCCTCATGTCTTTGTTCCTATGTTTTTTTGCGGTTGTTGTTTTATCGACCTTAATTATATGCCCGTCAGACGGGAAGCACAAGCATATTTGTGAAAAATCTTACACTTTTTTTACTGAATCTCATCTGCCGGGGTACCAACAGGGTACAAAACAAGTCCGTTGTCGCTATCAGCCCACTGTTTCAACACGTTTTCAATAATTTGCCATGATGTCAGAACTTCTTCGGCCGTCGCAAACAGCGACTGGTCGCCCCGCACTGCGTCGATAATAACCCTTTCGTATGCCTCGCCGTGTTGGCCGTAGAAAGCTCTGTCGTAGTCAAATTCCATCTTGACTGTCTCCGTATCTTTCGTGAGGCCCGGTCGTTTGGCCTGGAGCGACAGGGTAATACCCTCGCGCGGCTGAACACGAAACGAGAGCTCGTTTGCACCTGGTGCATCCTCGTTCGCACGGAAACGAACGATGATTTGGCTGCATTTTTCGTGCAGGGCCTTGCCGGTCTCGATGGTGACGCCGACGCCGCGCCACTGTTCGTTGTCAATAGACAGGTGCAGACGGGCAAAGGTTTCGACACGACTATCGGTGTTATTTACCTCTTTTTTATAGTTATCATACTGTCCTCGAACAGCACAGCTGGCTACGTCGTCCGGCTGGATTGTATCGATACTCTGTAGCAGACGAAGCTTAGATTTGTGTATGTCGCGGCTCTCTAGTGCTGCTGGTTTTTCCATGGTGATGAGTGCGAGCAGTTGCATAAGGTGGCTTTGCAAAATATCACGCAGTGCGCCAGTCTGTTCATAAAATGTCACACGGTTTTCGATGCCAATTGTCTCGTATGCCATAATGTGGATGCTCTCTATGTGGCGACTATTCCAGATAGATTGGAACAGCGGGTTCTGGAAGCGAAACGTCAAGATGTTTTGCGCTGTTTCTTTTGCAAGGTAGTGATCGATACGGAATGTTTGCTGTTCGCCGAAGTGTTCATCAGCAGCATGCACAAGCGTCTCCGCAGAGGCAGTGTCATAGCCAAACGGCTTTTCAACGAGCAGACGCGGCCGCTCGCCATCATCGGCAAAGGGCTCATGATGCCCAGCTTCGCCCAAATGGTGTACAACAGACACAAATGCCTGAGACGGGATTGAAAGGTAATAGAGACGACTCGCGCCTGGTCCAAGTTCGTCAGAAACGACACGCAGCTCCTCAAGCAGCTTATCGTAATCAGCAGAACTGTCCAGATCCATCTGGAACATCATCGTGTTGGTCTGTATACGCTCAACAATAGCGGCATCGAAATCGCTGCCGTGAACACGGGTGTGCAGGTCGCCGTAGACGTCGGTCACCGGAATTGCCTGGCGACTTACGCCGACTATCTTGATTGCCGACGGGAGTTGCTGATGTTTGAACAGGTGGTAGAGTGCCGGCAGCAATTTTCGCTGCGACAAGTCACCGGAGATACCGAAAATGACAATGATGAGCGGCTGCTCGAGGTAATTATCCAAGCCTTCGCTCATGCCTTGCCCTCGCCGTTAAGGTTATGACCACCAAATTTATTGCGCTGCGCGGCTACAACTTTCGTAGCAAAATTAGTCTCGCCCTGCTGCGAGCGCACTCGAACGTCAAACGCTGCCTGGATGGCAGGCAACTCGATGCCCATAGCGTTGGCTACTTCTAGCGTCCAACGCGCCTCGCCTGACTCGGCGACGTAGCCGCTGATGCCCTCGAGCGATGGATTTTCGCTGAGAGCTTCGCGGCTGAGCTCGGTCAGCCAGCTAGTGATGACACTGTGGTGCTGCCACAGATCGGCCGCCGCGGCGAGGTCAATGCCAGCGTACGGTCCGTCGTGTAGTAACCGAAAACCTTCGCCGAGCGACTGCATCATACCGTACTCAATAGCGTTGTGGACCATTTTGACGTAGTGCCCGGCCCCCGAGGTGCCGAAGCGGTAGTGCATACCACCTGGCTGGGCGAGCGTTTCTAGAACGGGCCTGAGTACGTCATACGCCTCCACGCTATCTGAACCGCACATGAGAGGAAAACCGTTTTGATATCCCCATATACCGCCGCTGACACCAATGTCGACGAGTTCCATGCCGCTAGCCGTGATCTTTTCATTGAGCTTGACGGTTTTGCGGAAGTCGAAGTTGGCGCCGTTAATGATAATCGCACCAGGTCTCAGATGTTTCGTCCATCCGAGAATGTGCTCCTCAGCAATTTCAGCTGGTAGCATTACCCATACCACTTGTCTGTCGTTGCCGAACAATTCGGGTATTTCATCAATGGTAAACACAGGTTTAGCCCCGTATGTTGCGGCTTCTTTGATCGGCTCAGGGCTACGATTATAAGCAAAAACCTCGTGCTCACCACTTTCAGCAAGTTTGCGAGCGATCTGCATCCCCATGCGCCCCAGTCCATGTACCGCTATTTTCATCCCGTACTTATCCCTCACTTTCAATGAAGTCATTATAAACCGTTACCTCCGGCAGCTCATAGAGCAATTTTGCCGGCATCGAGCCAAACGGTTCACCGTTTTGTTGCAGTCTTTCGAGCGCCGTGCGCTTGGACTCGCCATATGCCAGCACGTCCGCGAGATCAATTTGTCGCAGCATCCGAGAGCCGAGAGTCATTCTCTCGTAATCAGTCCAGCTGTAGCCGACGACTGTCGAGATCGTATCTGTCACCGCTGGACTGGCTGGCAGTAGTCCCGCGGTATGAGCATCGGACCCCATGCCGAGCGTCGCGATGACGGTTCGGGCCTCGGCGAACGCAGCTTCGGCAAGCTCGGTGTATCGCTCCACGGTTTCTGTCATGGGCAATCGCTGGTCTAATACGTCGTGCCAGGTGGCTGCGCCTGGCTCAAACCCTGCCCGGCGCATCTGAGCGCTATTCGAGAGTTTGTGATCATACGCGCCATAGCGCTCATCAACCGGCAGAATGGTAAGCTTTTCCAGAGCCTCTTCTGATAACTTGGATCGCAGCCGTGACATCACCTCGCACTGTGGCAAAATGGCTGAACCACCAGAAACAAGCCACAGTACCCCCATACTGTGCTCAAGCTCTGTCCCGATATTCACCGATATCGCGTCAATTGCCACACCGGCAGTATCTTTTGAGAACCTCATATGCACTATAGTATACCGCGCATGTGGTGCGCAGGTCATTGGAAAAATACTGCCGCGACGGTATAATCAGAGCTGTTCGATTCCTCTGGGACGCTAAAAGGGGAAAGAGCAGCCCGAGCAGAAATTATACTTTTTCGGCTTGAGCAAGAAAACCGTAAGTTAATCTCATCGATTGTAGGGGTATAGCTCAGTTGGTAGAGCACCGGTCTCCAAAACCGGGTGTCGTAGGTTCGAGTCCTGCTACCCCTGCCAAGTCGGATTTTGCGGCCTTTCGGCCAGAACGCGCCAGCTCGCACCAAAGGTGAGGCTGGCGTTTTTGTTAGTCAGGTGGTGGTTCGTTCCGATTTTTCCGACAAATGATTTGATTTCATCATAATCATTTGAAACAGCTAGTTTTTCAGCGTGGTGAGCGTCTCGAACCCATTGTTTCAATGGTTCGATCCAATTGTTCCCCTTTTGCCCAAAATCAGC
>CAYWOA010000034.1:0-9154 GCA_964459795.1 uncultured Candidatus Saccharibacteria bacterium
TGTACAGTTTCAGCAGCAGGCCGGTTAGCCGACGAGCCGATCGTTTCTCGATACTACCCGGCGGCGGATAGATTGGTGGGCTGAGTAGGAGTAGCCGGCTTAGGTTTTTTTCATGCTCGACGGCGTAGCGAGCAGCTAAAAAGGAGCCGAGCGAATGTCCGATAAAAATGAATTGCTGCTTCAGGCGCAGCTTATTCATGGTGTGGTACAACGAACGCATGTGGTCATCCATGGTGTACGCCGCCCATTGTGGTTTCGGTGAGTTACCAAATCCCAACAAATCGATGGTGATGCAGCTGTAATCTTGCTCCAGGTACTGCAGTACCTTGCGCCAGTCATCACCACTCGCCGCGATGCCGTGTAGGAGAACAACGACAGGCTTGGTCTGGCTGCCACGCTGCTCAACATATAGTCGGTACGGACGGCCCAAGACATGGTGAATCAGATATTCAAATGTCATATCTCTAGCTTACCGGCTTGAGCTGGGTTTCGGCAAACGGTGTCTCTGGCCAAAAGGGTGCTGTAAAAATTGCCTTTCTCTGTTGTCAGTAATTTTCGTCACTTACTTTTTGGTCCTAGAGCGGTACCATTACCAATGGAAATTGATTTTCCACTTGAAAAGAGCCGAAAGTACCGGCTCTTTTAAAATTTGCCTAATGTTTCTGCAATTTGCTGAGCTACAGAACCACCATCACGTATAATGATGAGCATGGCAGATACCGTCAGACTGGTGCTTGTTTTGCCCTCGATTGACGATGCCGACGCGGTGTGGAAGTACCGCGCGGTAGATTGGCAAACCAGAGAATATATACCCGGAAGCTCCGGTTTGGGTCGTGCAAAATCGTATGCGGAGTGGTTGGCACAAAGTCAGACCAGACGTGAGGCTGCTGGTGTGGTGGATAACCTCGTACCTTCGACGGTGTATCTTGCCAAACGTGTCTCGGACAACAAGCTAATCGGCATGGTCGACATTCGTCATTCACTGAACGATTATCTGCGCGCTGCTGGCGGCCACATTGGCTACAGCGTTCATCCCGAGTTCAGGCGTCAAGGATATGGCACAGAAATACTCGAGCTTGCACTTGAAAAATGCCGTGAGCTCGGCATAGACCCGGTACTCGTAACCTGCGATCGGGATAACACCGCCTCGTCCCGTGTTATATTGGCGAATGGTGGGGTTTTGGAAAACGAAACTATTGATGGTGGTGGCGTAATAAAGCGACGCTACTGGATAAAACTGTCAAATTAAATGATTGTGACCGTACTAGCAGATTAACGACAAATTTCGCAGAGGCCGCTAAGCTCAATCTGGTGCGATTGCAGGCTAAAGTTGCGCCTCGCGGCAAGCTCATGCAGCCGTTTCTCCAGGATCCGGTCTTCGGGGAGGGCGATGCTGGCGCCGCAGCGGCTGCAGGTGGCATGGTGGTGATGTTCGTGAAAAGCTTCACCCAACTCCAGTCGGTACTTCCAGCCCGTCGGAATCCGTACGATGATACCTAGGTGCTCGAAAACTTCCACAGCGCGGTACACGCTCGCCCGATCAACCTTTTCACAAGTTTTCACAAGCTCGGCCATGGTCAAGCTACGGTGGTGCTGCAGCGCACCAAAAACGGCCCGGCGCGGCTTGGTGATGCTTAAGCCGGCGTCTCTCAGTGATTTTTCAAATATTGCTTGGGCTGTCATGCTGCAATTTTATCACAAATTGCGACACATTTGCAGAAACTGCTTGCCATATTTACCATAAGATTCATGACCGTTTTATTGTTGACGCTTATCGCTGCGCTGGCTGCTTTGGTCGGCGGCTACACGGCAATCCACAACCAGCGCCGTCTTCATTTGGCCGTTGCGCTGACATCCGGGCTCGTGCTTGGCTTGGTTGCATTCGACCTGTTGCCGGAGATCTTTGCTAGTATCAACAGAACCGGCTTGGATCCTGTCTGGCCAATGGTCCTTTTCGTGGGTGGCTTTCTCTTTTTTCACAGCGTGGAGCGGTCAATCTTGGTGCACCACGAAGCCGAGTCTGGGTACCGTTCACATACTCATCCCCAGCTTGGGGTGGCCCGGGCATTGGCACTCGCCGGCCATAGTTTTTTCGACGGTCTGAGCATCGGGATTGGTTTCCAGGTCAGCACAACGGTAGGCACCACCGTCGCGCTAGCGGTTATTGCACACCGTTTTGCCGATGGCTTCGACACTGCCAACTTTATGCTTTTGCAGCGTAATACGCGCAGCCACATCGAAAAACTACTCGCTATCGTGGTTATTATGCCTGTGCTCGGCGGCCTGACCGGCTTGGTTGTTTCGCTTTCGGAAGAGGTACTGACGCTGTACCTTGGCTTTTTTGCTGGTGTTCTTATGTATATCGCGGCCAGCAACATTTTGCCACAAGCTCACTCGCGTGGTTCGGCATACCGGTTCATAGGCCTGACGCTAGTAGGTGTGACTGCTATGTTTATCATCACCCGCTTTATCTAAAAAAATGTGAAAGGTTAGACCTCGCACAACAGTTTGTGCGAGGTCTAACCTTTCACATGGGACGCGCGTGGTACACTGGAGCTATGGAAATCGTGGTGGTACTATTGTGCGTGCTTGTGGCAGTGCTGGGCGGTCTGCTCGTCTATGTGCTCGCGCGTAAGCCGGCTGGCGGCACTGAAAGTGCGCTGCTACTCAAGGAAGACTTACGGGCGCTCAGTGAGGACATCACAAAACTCAAAGACGGTGTGCAGACGCAGATAAGTGACCGGTTAGACAAAGGCCAAGCGACGATGTTCGGTGCACTGCAGAAGCAATCCGAGGCGACCAATAAGATCATAGCTGAAATTACGAAGAATTTGACTGAGCTAAAAGACAGTAACAAACGCGTTGTCGATGTGGCAGATGAGCTGAAGACCCTGCAGAATGTGCTGCAGAACCCCAAGCAGCGCGGCGGTCTCGGTGAGTATTATCTGGAGACGGTGCTATCGAACGTGCTACCGCCGCACGTATATGAGACACAGTACAAATTCAAAGACGGAGAGATGGTCGATGCTATCGTCAAAGTCGATAAGGGTAGAATCATTCCGATAGATAGCAAATTCAGTCTGGAAAACTACAATCGGCTCATTGAGGAAAAAGACAAGACTCAGCGTGAAACCCTCGTGAAAACCTTCAAAAGTGATCTCAAAAACCGCATCGACGAGACCAGTAAGTACATACGACCACGTGAGAATACGCTTGACTATGCTTTTATGTTTATTCCGAGCGAGGCGATATATTACGACCTACTTGTAAATAATGTGGGAGCCACCGGTACAAATGCACGTGACCTCATAGAATATGCGTTCATTGACAAGAAAGTTATCATCGTCAGCCCGACCACACTACTCGCGTACCTGCAGACGGTCATGCAGGGTTTAAAGTCGCTGCAGATAGAAGAACAAGCCAAAGATATTCAGAAGCGCGTTGCTGATCTGGGCAAACATATTGCTGCACACGAAACCTACATGCAAAAACTTGGATCTGCGTTAGGAACCACGGTTAACCACTATAACGCTGCCCATAAAAATCTCGCACACATTGATAAAGACGTCGTAAAAATAGCCGACACTAGTTCTAGTGTCGAGCCACTTTTGCTCGATAAGCCGCAGTCAGAAGAGTAACTTACCGGCGCGTTTTCTCAACCTGTTTTTGGACGGACGAGGTTAGCTTGCGGCGGGCGAGTGCCTCGCACTCTAGCTTGGCGTCAGCATACATCATCTGCTGTGGCGGTGTTTTTTGCGTCCAAGCCGATGGGCCGCGCAGGGCACCAACCACGCCAAGCTCGCGGGCAACCTTGAGGTAGCGGATGGCGTCGATGACTACGCCAGCGCTATTTTCGCTGTCCTGGACAGAGAGCTTCAGGTCCATGGTGATGGGCGCGCCGCCGAAGCCCTTGAGCCGGATATTAAAGTAGGCGACTTTGTTATCTTTAAGATACGGCAGGAACGTGCTGGGACCGGCGAATAGGCTGTGCTCGGGCACGGGGATGCCGCGGATGTCATTCTGGGCGCGGATGACGTTTTCTTTGCTCTTCTTTTTGCTGGCGAGACGCGACTGAACCATCATGTTGTTGAAATCGGTGTTGCCGCCAATGTTGAGCTGCTGATGAAACTCAACCTCGGCGCCTCGGTCGAAAGCGAGCTCCTGGAGTACTTGGCTGACGACGCTGGCGCCAATCTGACTGCGCATGTCGTCACCAATGAGGGGCAACCCCGCTTCGATGAATTTCTGTTCCCACTTGGGGTCAGAGGCGATAAATACGGGTATGCAATTGAGGAATGCGACACTAGCGTCGATGGCGCATTGAGCGTAAAACTCGGTTGCCTCCTGCGAGCCGACGGGCAGGTAGTTGATGAGGATGTCGGCGTCGCTATCTTTCAGCGCCTTGACGACATCGACAGGCTTTTTCTTGGCGATACGGAACCCAAAGCGCTCAGGCTGCTCTTGCATGTAGTTGCTCACGCCGTCTAGCGGGCTGCCCATTTGGACGACCGGGCCGGCCGGCACCTCTGACTGAAACACGCGTGCACAGTTCGGCTTGGCAAATATGGCTTCGCCGACTGGCTTGCCAACTTTGCGCGGGTCAACATCAAATGCGGCGACTACTGCAATATCGCTGGGGCGATAACTGCCGATATCCGCAAACATAACACCGGGGATGTTCTCCTGTTTGCTATCTTTGTAGTGCGCAAAGCCTTGATACAGTGATGAAAAACAGTTGCCGACACCAACCACAGCAACCTTGATAGGACGTTGTTTTGTCATAGATAGCTCCTTCTGTTGTCCATTGTAGAGAGCGGTTATGCATAATTCCAATACATAGTAGTTACATTTGTTATAATAATTATTTATGTATGATCGTTTGCAGAAATTTGTCGCTGTCGTCGAAGCCGGCAGCTTCACGAAAGCTGCCAGAACTTTGCACATTTCCCAACCAGCGCTGAGCACAGCAGTAACCAAACTCGAGAGACAGCTAAAAACGAAACTATTGAAACAAACGAGACGACAAGGTATGGTGCTGACTGAAGCGGGTAAAATTGTGTATGCGAGCGCGCTTGAGCATCGTGCGATTGAACATAATCTAGTGCAGGAACTTGGCGCACTCGAGGACGAGCGACCGGCACTTCGAGTGGGCATGATAGATAGCGTTGCTGCTCTGCTGACTACCAAAAACGAACCTCTATATACGCTTGAACACAAGACGGAACTTGGCCTCATCGTCACAAACTCATCTAGCCTTCGCTCATCCCTCGTGCGCGATAAACTTGATATGGTCATCGTTGTCGCGGATGAAGATCTCGATCGCGGCGTCCGGCTGCTTGCGTCTGGTGCAGATAGGCTCGTACTCGTGTGTAGGAGCGATCAAACCAAGGCGTTTCAGACGAGCATAGACAGCTCTAGCCAACTGCCATTCATTTCGTATATGCAGGATTCGAAAACGTATCAGATGGTTATCTCAGTGCTGCAGAACTGCAAAATACGAACCAACACAGTACTCTATTCCACCAGCCCAGATATTATGCTGGACATGGTCCGGCGTGGGCGCGGCGCGGCAGTACTGCCGGAAAGGCTGGTACATGATGATATCGAGACGGGTGTTATCGAAAAGCTGCGAACCAACGGCAACCCGGTATCGGTGCAGCGCCGCCTCAGCATTATCACACTTAAGGGTAGGCAGCTTCCGGCGGTAACAGCCAATCTGGTACGGTTTTTTGGGCAAGAACTTCGAGAATACTAGAGCCAGTTTGCGGCCAGAAGGAGCAAGATAAGCATACCGGCTGCGATCCGGTAGTATGCAAACAGCTTGAAGTTGTGATGAGCGATGTAGTGCAGCAGCCAGGTAATCGACACGAGCGCGGTTACGAAAGCGGCGACAATACCCAGAAGGAGCGCCGGCCATCCACCTGGCAAGAGTGAAATGTCGGCATGGTATTTCGTGAGCTTATAAGCACTGGCGAGTACAAGCACCGGAATACTGAGGTAGAACGAAAACGCGGTTGCCGTCGGTCTGTTGAGGCGCACCGCAAGGCCACTGACGATGGTTGCGCCGCTCCGAGAAACACCGGGTATAATCGCCGCTGACTGTCCGAGTCCGACGAGTAAAGCCTGTTTACTCGTGATATGTCCCAGCTCGACTAGATCATCTTTGGCACGTACCGGCCCACGATCAACCAGCCAGAGAACGATGCCACCGATGATAAGCATTACGGCGACCACTGCGGGCGTCGTGATGCTGTTCATGTGTTTGTCGAGCAGGAGCCCGACTATCCCGGCCGGGATGCTACCGATGATAAGAATTTGCCAGAAGTGTAGTGCTGATTTCTCGCGCCGGAAAAACCCAACTGTTTTTGCAAGCAGGTCGCGCCGGTAAAACCAAACGACAGCGGCAATCGCTCCCAGTTGAACGACGACGGTAAATAGGTCGTTGATATCATCGTATCCGAGTGCCTTTTCGGCGACGATTAGGTGGCCTGTGCTTGAGATGGGTAGAAACTCGGTGAAACCTTCGATGATGCCGAGTAGCAGCGCCTGAAACAAATGCAACATGTAACCCAGTATAAGCGAGATGGTGCTGAAGTGAAAATAGCGTTAACTTTTTGCTGATTTCAGGAGATCGAGCGTGAGGGCTGCCGTCCAGGAAAAATTGTGTGCCCCGAGGGGCTCACCCGTCGTTGGGTCGAAATATTCAGCCGTACCGCTACGATGCACCATCTCAAGGGTCGTTTCAGTCAGCGCCGCCGCGTGGTCGTCGTAGCCATACTGTTTCAGTCCCTCGATGATGAGCCAATTCATATTTACCCACGAAGGTCCTTGCCAGTAGCCATCAGAATCGAACTGCGAACTGTCGAGCGGTACGCTCGGTACCGGGAAGGCTGGCCCAAATATATGATCATTCTCAAGCTGTTTAATAAGGTAGTTCGCCCGCTCTTTAGAGATGCTGCCGGCATACAGTGGCATGAGCGACGCGATGCTCGGCTGCTTGAGAAGGCGATGGGTAATAAAATCTCGTGACCAGTAGTGTTGGCTATACGGGTCGTATAGTTCATCGAGTACCTTCTCGCTCTTATTCATTTTCTCAACCAATTCGCCTGGTAGCTCGCTTCGCAGCGTCTTCGCGATCTCACGCAACCGGTGATTGGCGCGGATAAGGATGCAATTATACGTCAAATCTTCGATACTAAAGAGCCCGTGGTTGAGTATTTTAAGCGAATCATACGCTTTGCGCCGCAAGCGGCGCTGGGCATCGAAATACGCCAGTGTTTCGAGTGTACTGAGACGCTGACCAGGCGGAATATAGTGGCGATCGCGCCGAAAAAAGCCAATGGGGCCTTCGAGGCGTGTCCACCGAACGAAACGAATCCAACTTGGCATGAGATGCTCATGCAATTCGTGTGTCCAGGGTGGGGTATTATCCAGGCCAGTTTCCCAGGGGTGGAGTAATAGCACGAGCCCTTCGTCATGAGGATCGCGCTCGCGGTATAGCCACTGGTGATACTCGATAATGTGAGGAAGCATCAGTCGGTACCAGCTGCGCCGCTCGGCGAGGCTCAGCTTCTGGCCGACTTGCCAAACTGCCTCGGCCAGGACGGGCGGCTGCGTGATACCACTCGTCGATAAACCATCCGGAGAGTAGGGGCTGACCCAGCTGCGCCAAAACTCGCGGTCACGGCGGTATTCATCGGCACCGCTGAAGATAATGTGCGGCATCATGCCATTGGTCCACTGAGCGCGGACGAGGCTGAGCAGCTCGGTCTGAGCCCGGTCGACATCGATATGGCGTAGCCCGATGGCGATGAAACAACTGTCCCACAGCCATTGGTGAGGGTAGAGGTCTCCGGCGGGGACGGTGTAATCGCCGCGGTCGTTTTGCTGCAGCACCGCCTTGAGTTGGTCCTCTAGGGGCGGGTCGGGCTGATGATTACCATCGAGGACCTCTTCAGCTAGTAGCTCATCATCGCTCGCCACTCGTTCTGGCTCAATCTCGCTCATGGCTACTAGTATACGCCGCGTTACGAGCAAGATGCTAGAGGTTGGATCATAAGATATTGACGGAGTTCGAGGTGATCGTGGTAGCAATAGTCCTGCTGCTCTGTCTGGAAAACGAAGATGCCGATTTAGTGGTAGTTGGTGAAACTGACAGGAAAATCGAGCTCTTCGCGTCCACGTACCAGCTGCATGACAGCCTGCAGGTCGTCTTTGCTCCCACTCGTGACTCGCACGGCGTCGCCCTGAATCTGTGTCTTAACTTTTGGATGGTTATCGCGAATAAGTTTGGTGAGCGTCTTGGCCTTGTCCTGATCCAGTCCGGCCTTGAATGGCACGTCTTTGGTTACTTTCAGATTAGACTCCACTGCCTCGCGCGAAGTGTCGAGTACTTTTTGGCTAATGCCGCGAGCGGCGAGCTTCTTGCGTACGATGTCAAGGATGGCATCAAGCTGCCAGTCACCAGCACCGGTTACCTTGAAACCTTTTTTGTCGTCCAGCCAGGCGAGTTCGGCCGGTGTGCCCTTGAAGTCGTAGCGGCTGGCGATCTCGCGCAGGGCCTGGTCGAAGACATTATTCATCTCGGCCTTGTCGTATTCACTCACGATATCGAAACTAAAATTTGCCATGCATCCAGTATACCGGGAGGGGGAAAGATTAGCTATTACCCTGTTATCCAAGAGTATCTTTTAACATGTGACTACGACATGTTAGTACTAAAAAATTTGCGGAACGTGACATGAGACACGTGACACGCTAATCTAGAGCGTAAGAAAAGGAGGTCATATGGGCGTTTTGGAAGATGGTGTGATGGTGGGCGATACGAAGATGGTAGCGCGCGAGCTGCTGAGTGCAGATCGGATTCAGAAGCGTATCAACAAGATGGCAGAAGAAATCGCCTCCGTTTATGCAGATCGTGGAGGCCTGCACACGGTCACCGTGCTAAATGGCTCGCTGCATTTTGCCTCCGCGCTCAGGCTAGCGGCCGTGCAGGCAGATACCAGCCTCGGCGCGCTCATGACGTCAGATACGATTCACCTTGCCAGTTACCACGGCACAGACTCGACGGGCGAGGTGCGCAAGATTAGCGATCTCACCAACAGCGTCGAAGGTAAGCATGTTCTGGTGCTCGAAGACATCGTCGATACCGGCA
>CAYWOA010000035.1:0-9074 GCA_964459795.1 uncultured Candidatus Saccharibacteria bacterium
GCTTCCTCGGCCGGTTCTTCTGGTCGATTGCGGCGCAGTTTCTCCGGGTGGCGGATCTTGCCTTCTTGCTTAGTGGGCAGTTTGACCCAAGCAGGCAATTTCACCCCTTCCTTTTTCAACAGCAGCGCAGCACGATCACTTGGCTGTGCGCCATGATCGAGGTAGTGCTGTGCGCGCTCCTTGTTTAGGTTGGCTACTTTCGTGTGGGGGTCATAGGTGCCAATCTGGGCGACAACCTTGCCACTGGTGGGGGTCCGGCGCGAGTCTTGGACGACGACGCGGAACTGGGCGTGGCCTTTGCGGCCAGTGCGCTGCAAACGAATAACTAACATCCGTTATCTTTCCTTCCCATTAGACTTACTATCCAGGGGAGTATAGCACCCCTCCACCCCTGTTGTCAACGCCGTAGGTCGCTTTAGCTGTACTTTTTGAGGGCGGTTTGGGCGGCGGCGACCTGGGCGGCTTGCTTACTGTGGCCTGTCCCCTGCCCGACTAGTTTGTCCTCGACGTACACGCCAACGGTGAAAAGCTTCTCGTGGTCGGGGCCTTCCTCGCTCAGCACGCGGTAGGACGGCGTGGCGCCAACTTTGCCCTGCACCGCTTCTTGCAGCCTTGATTTCGGATCCATCCATGAACCCGTTTCCAGAATTTCGTCGAAAGTACTGAGGATATTTTCGGTGATAAATACTTTGGCGGCGTCGTACCCACGCTCCAGATACAACGCACCGGTCACCGCCTCGAAGGTATTGGCCAGGATCTGGGCCCGTGCTCGCTCGGTTCCGTGTTTCTCACCGCGGCTTAGTCTAAGCAGCGGTTCAAAGCCGAGCCGCGCCCCTGCCGCACCAATGCTTTCAGTACGCACCAGACTACTGCGCCAGTTAGTCAATATGCCCTCTGGTTCGCTGTAGTTTGCGTACAGATACTCGGTGACAACCAGTTCGAGTACGGCGTCACCGAGAAATTCGAGGCGCTCATTGTGCTCACTGGCGGATTTCTTGTGCTCATTTAGATACGAGCGGTGCGTGAAGGCCGTGATGAGCAGCTGCAAGTCGTTAAACGTCCCGCCGAGTTTGGCGGCAGCAATGTCTTGGTATGGTGTTGTGTCCATAGTCGGTTATATTTCGTTCGAATTTAGGATTCAGAATACGCCAGGTAGCTAGGCCATATTCCAAATTCCGCATTCCAACTTCTCCTTTTACTTAGTCTTTCCTTCCCTTATTTTTTTCATGCCTGCCAGCATCAGCTTACCAATGTCTTCGTAGGCAATGGCATCGACCGCCTCGCTTGATGGCAGCCACTGGATATCACTGAGCCAGTCCTCTGGATGTAGACGATCAGTATTACCCCTACCTTCCACCAAATAGATGTGCATCGTCATGAGTACCAACGTATGGTTACGACGATAGCGGAAATTGACCTTGCCAAGCCACTGCATAACTTTCATATCCTGCAGGCCGGTCTCCTCGCGAATCTCGCGCTCGGCTGTCGCCTTCGGCTCTTCGCCCTCCTCGACGTGACCCTTCGGTATGGTCCAGCGATTTTTTGCATCCTTGATGAGAAGAATTTCGACGCCTCCCGTCTTGGTACTACGCCGAAAGACGATGCCACCAGACGTCGTTTCGTGCACAACCTCCTGGATGGCCGGGCGCCGCGCCACAAACTTGCGGATACCCTGAATGGGTCGTTTTATTCCCTCGATGGGACGATGTTTTTTCTTGTCCTCTTCCATGAGCTACTCCGCCTTCTTCTTCGGCCTAGCGATAGATTTTTTGGCCGCAGGTTTTTTGGCTGTGGACTTCTTAGTGATAGGCTTTTGGGCTGGTTTGCTTGCTTCTTCTGTTTTTGAAGCGGGCCGCGCCTGCTTGCGTTTGTCATCTTGAGCTGAGCCAGCTTTCGCGGCTGGCGCAGTCGAAAGATCTTCCCTGTCAGCTCTAGAAGATTCCCTGGCTTCGCTCGAAATAGCAGGGGATTGTTTCGACTTTTTGCCCTTCTCTGCCGCACCGCCTTCTTTGTTCTTCAGTGCGGTGCCAAGTACGCCGTTGATGAACTTGCTGCTGTTGTCGCCGCCAAACGCTTTGGCCAGCTCGACTGCTTCATTGATAACTACTTTCGGCGGTACATCCGGCTCGTGATGCAGCTCATAAAGCCCCATCCTCAGCACTACCCTGTCCATGCGGGCAATCTGCTCCAGCGGCCACTCCGGTGCCAGCGGACGCAGCTCGTCATCAAGCGCCCGCTCGTGTTTCACGACACCTTTGACGAGTTCCTCGATGAAATATACATCATCGACCGTCGACTCATAGCGTGCGATATTACGCTTCAGTATCAGGCCGAGATCATAGCTGTCATCACCCGCTTCGCGGCGAAAATCGATTTCGTACAGTGTCTGCAGAGCGACGATACGACCGAGATGTCGGTTACTTGCCATGGGCAAAACTCCATTTTGGATTATAGTTTGCGGTTTGTAGTTTGTAGTTTGTAGTTTTCATAGATGTACATCCTTCTTGGGCTCGTAAGCGCCGCCAAAAACTAAAAACTATTTACTATCCGCTGCGCCCGCAAGGCGCTTGCCGCTCTCTTTGGCGGTCGTGTAGGCATTGACTGGTGATTTCTTGTTGACGGTTCGGGCCAGCTTCAGCACGAGGTGACTACGCCGTGCACCGGTTGCGCGGGGGCTGGTACGTTTCTTTGGTTTACCCATAGATGTGCTAACTCCTTCTCGAAGTTTTGTGGTTACTATTTGTTCGTATTATACGCTGTTTCCTCTGATAACTCAAACTGCTCGGCACATTCAGTGCACTGCTCATGCTTCCGCCTTCAATTTGGTCCATTTTTTTTCAGCAGCGCCCAGAACCAACTAAGCTGCATATCATTATGCTGCTTCCGTAAAAACCGACTACCGAGAAATGGTGTGAGAGGGGCGCGGTCTACTTCAGTACAAAACTGACGAGCTTCTTCGGTACATAGATAGTTTTTACAACATTTTTGCCGCCCAAGTAGCCAGAAATTTTCTTATCGGCTTGGGCAGCAGCTATGGTGTCGGCTTCATTGGCGCCTGCCGGCACATCGATAGTACCGCGAAGCTTGCCATTGATCTGAACGGCAATCGTCACCGTATCTTGCAAGAGATATCGCTCGTCCCACTTAGGCCAGCTGTCCCTGTGCACCGAGGTGTGGTGACCGAGCTGCAGCCATAATTCGTCAGCGATGTGCGGTGCAAATGGGGCTATGCAGGCCACGACTCGTTCCAGCGCCTCTTGCCAGGCGCTACTCGGCACGAAGCCGTCCACTTTGAGCTTATACAGTTCATTGACAGCGGTCATGGCGGCAGCGATGGCCGTGTTATAGCGGTTTTCTTCGATGTCTTCGGTCATTTTCTTGACCATAGCGTGCGTAGTCCGCAGGACGTCATCCTTTTTGCCTCCCCCTCTTGACTCTTGACCCTTGTCTCTTGTCTCTAAATACTCCTGTACAAGCGTCCACACCCGGTTTAAAAAGCGGTAGGTACCTGGCACACCCTGAGGATCCCAGCGAATCCACATGTCCAGCGGGGCGGCAAACATCAAGTAGGTACGCAGGGCATCGGCACCATAGCCTTGCCCGATTATTTCCAGCGGGTCGACGCCGTTGCCTTTGCTCTTGCTGAACATCGTACCGTCTTGGGCCGTGACTTTGCCATTAAATAGAAACTGCTTGAATGGCTCTGGCTCATTGATCATCCCCAGGCGCTTAAAGAAATGGCCGATGAAGCGGGCGTATAGCAGATGAGCCGTGGCGTGGTCAGCACCATTATAGAAGTCGATTGGCTCCCACTTTTTGACGATGTTGCTATCGAAGATTTGCTGCTGGTTATGAGGATCGAAATAGCGGTACATGTACCAGCTACTACAGATGTAAGTATCGAGTGTGTCTGTTTCGCGCTCAGCCGGGCCGCCGCATTTGGGGCAGTCCGTTTCGAGCCAGTCGGTCGCCCGTGCCAGGGCGCTGCGGCCGTCACCGGCCGGCTGAAAGTCATCCAGCTCCGGCAAAATAATCGGCAGTTGGTCTTCTGGCACCAGCACCGCGCCGTCTTTGGGGCAATTTACAATCGGGATCGGTGCACCCCAATAGCGCTGACGGCTAACCGACCAATCTCGCATTTTGTAATTGACCTTCTCGGCTGCTTTCCCCTGTTTTTCGAGCATTTTCACGATGTTTTCACGGGCATCACTACTAGCCTGCCCGTCAAACTCACCAGAGTTCATCATCACCCCTTCGTCGTGTGAGCACTCATCGTTCGGTGCTTCACTCTGCACCACGCGGACAATCGGCAGGTCGAACTTCCTCGCAAATTCGTTGTCGCGCTCGTCGTGCGCCGGGACGGCCATGATGGCACCCGTACCGTAGCCGTACAGCACATAGTCGGCCACCCAGATGGGGATTTTGGCACCACTAGCCGGATTGATGGCGTAGGCGCCGGTAAATTCGCCGGTTTTTTGCTTGTTTTCCTGGCGCTCTAGCTCTGTTTTCTTCATGGCTGCCTCGCGGTACGCGTCGACTGCCTGCCGTTTATCCCCAGGTACAATTTCGTCCAGTAGTGGGTGCTCCGGCGCCAGCACCATAAAAGTGGCACCGTAGAGCGTGTCCGGCCGGGTGGTGAAAACAGTGACTTTGGGCGCTGCAGCCGCTTCGAGAATAAGCGGTTCCGAATCACCGGTAAAATGTATGCCCCGGCCGTCGGCTTCGAGCAGGGGTGCCTGGAGCTTCGCGGCCAGGTACTCAAGATACGGTCGACGCTCACGCGCTTCGGCGTTTTCGGAAAGCACGACGCAGCTTTTTGCCTTGCTCCGGATCAAATTGTAATCATAGGACAAATCAAATGTATCGACGAAAGTTCGCCGCTTTTTGGCGTGATAATCTTCACCACGAAAAGCCGGCTCTACGACCGGTGCAGCGAGCACAAGCTTTCGAATGGCTATCGGCAGCTTCTCAACGACCTTCATCGCGACCGCGCCGCCCAGGCTATGGCCAATTAGCACAGTGTTCTCATCGAATGTGCAGTGCTCCTGCACATATGAAACCTGCTCGGATTCCACCGGGTTATCGGTGTTTGGTAGCTGCGGCGCCTGTACACGAAACCCTCTCGATTCCAAAGTTTGTTTAAGCCATGGGATAAAATTCTTATCATTTCTACCCGTGTAGCCGTGCAGAATGACGAAGTTAGTCTGAGGTGGCATGTCGAGGTCGAACGTCACCTCGGCCCCGGTGGATTTGCCAATCCAGTTCTTTTGCGCCAGTTTGACGGTGTCCGTCCAGTCCAGGCCATCTATGGCCTCGAGCAGCTCATCGGCGTAGTCAGTAATCTTGAGAAACCACTGCTTGACTTCCTTTTTCTCGACAATTGGATCATCCGCACCGTCGTGGCGCCAACATTTGCCGTCAATCACCTGTTCGTTGGCCAGCACCGTTTGACACTTAGTGCACCACCACTGCATCCGGGAGTCCTGGTAGGCTAGCCCCTGCTCGTACATCTTCCAGAAAATCCACTGCGTCCATTTGTAGTACTCCGGCAGGTGGGTGGCAATCTCCTTTTCCCAATCGTTACTCCAGCCCATGGCTTTGTACTGCTTGTGATAACCAGGGATGATGGTAGCCATGCTTTCCTGCGGTGATACGCCGGCCTTGATGGCGTAATTTTCGGCCGGCAGGCCAAAGGCGTCCCAGCCAACAGGGTGGTAACTCTCAAAGCCCTGCTGACGCTTGAACCGCGCCTTCACATCGCTGATGGTGTAATTCATGGCGTGGCCAATGTGAATTCCAGCGCCAGACGGGTAATTGAACATACTCATGGCGATGTATTTGGGTTTGTCGGTCTTTAGATCGGCCGTGTACACGCCCGTCTCATCCCAGATACGCTGCCACTTGGGCTCAAGCTCTTTCGGATTGTACCTCTTCATATCCTTTCTAGTATATGGGGCGGCGTGTATACTGGCAAGATGATACGCGTGAATGTTATATGCGGTGGCACTTCTGACGAGCGTGCTGTATCTCTGAGATCTGGTCAAGCAGTGGCAGATGCACTCCGTGAAGCTGGCTACAAAGTGCAGGTGCTTGATACGGTGGATAGTGACGAACGCATCATGGACTGTGACGTTGTGTTCCCCGTTCTACACGGCGCCGGCGGTGAAGACGGTACATTTCAAGAGCGACTCGAGAAGCTTGGTGCAAGCTTTGTCGGTAGCAGCGCTGAGGCATCGAGGCTTTGTATGGACAAAGCAGTGTACCGCGACAAAATGATTGCCGCCGGCTTTTTAATGGCCGAGGGAACGGTCGTCACGGCGGCTGAGTATGCCCAGCACCCACTTGCTAGCGTGCCGCACGTACTCAAACCGATCGATGGTGGTTCTACCATTGATACTTATATCATCCGTGATACGACGCTCAGAAATGACGCTACGATTGCCGAAGGCTTCAATCGTCATGAGCGCTTGCTGCTCGAAGAGCTCATCATCGGCACCGAAATTACGGTCGGGGTGCTCGGCAATGCGGCCCTGCCAGTCATTGAAATAGTGCCGCCAGATAACCAAGAGTTTGATTACGAGAATAAATACAATGGCAAAACACAGGAACTCTGCCCGCCAGAAAACGTCAGCGAGCAGGTACAATATGAAGCACAGAGGCAAGCGGTGGCAATCCACCAAGCAGCAGGCTGTCGTGATTTCTCACGAACGGATTTTATCATTACACCAGACGCGAAGTTCTACCTGCTCGAGACCAATACCATCCCGGGGATGACCGCGCAGAGCCTGTATCCTAAAATGGCCCGGACCGCTGGAATACCATTTCCGCAGCTTGTCGACCAGCTAGTTCAGATGGCGCTTAGTCGCTGAACTGCTTGGCCTTGATACATAGCCAATAACGGCTTTGACGGACGAGTTTGTCGCTGTCACTCGGATGAGCGAGCAGCTGCTTGATCGCCTCCTCGGTGAAGACACCATTTTGCGAGCCTTTCGCGAGTACGATGGCGCCCTTTTTGAGACGTTTCTGCACAAACGTGCCGGCATCGTATGGGCTATGGAAGCTGTGCACCTGGCAGCCGGCAGCTGTGGCAGCGGGCGCCAGCCAGCGGCGGGCGGTAACTCCGACAGTCACGACCATGTCGAGTTTGGCCGGGTCACAGTAAGTGCCCACGATCTCATGCGCCTCTTTGGTATACGCGCCAAGCTCATTCATGCTGCCCAGTATGGCGATATGCTGCGGTGCCTTCGCGGCATACAGCACATCGAGGGCCCGCATAACAGGCTCTGGGGTGGCATTGTATGTATCGTCGATGATGGTGCTGTCCTTGCGTCCGGGTAGCAACTGCATACGCCCCGGGAATGCGGTGAGCGTACCGATACTATCCCCGATAAGCCGCCGATCCATGCCGAGCATATCAGCGGTCGCCGCAGCAGCCAGAACAATGCTGGCTCCCTGCTGACCGATAAACGACGTTTTGGCGGTACATGTTCCGGTGGCCAGGCCAGGCGGAAATTCGATGTGCAGTTCCTGGCCCTGCAGCGTTCGCCTCTTTGAACTAGCGTAGTAATTGTGTGAAGCGTTCGTCAGCGTACTGTACTCCATAAATTCGCGGCCGATAAGATATTTGCCCGGCACATTATCACCATTGACGAGCATCCGCTTGCTGTAGTCAAAGACAGTAAGCTCTTCCTGCGCCACGGCGTCCAATGTGCCAAAAAACGCCATATGCTCCGGTGTCACGGCGGTCAGCACCGTCACATCCGGCTTCAGGTACGCGAATTGCTTCATTTGCCCCGGACCATCGGTGCCAATCTCGACGACAACGACGTCATAAGGGTACGGATGCTCGACGGAGGCAGTATTTTCACCGATAATGCGCGCCCACGCAAAAATATTGAAAATACTCGGGGCGGCTTGCCCGAAAAAGATGAGTGGTACCGTGAGGCGGTCATTGTAATTACCCGCCTGATAGCGAACTCGCAGATTTTGGCCGAGCAGCTCAGCGATAGCGAGTTTAGTGCTTGTTTTGCCAATAGAGCCGGCCACGGCCACCACGACAACCGGGTGTTTACGCCGGAGTTGTTTAACCTGACGCTCCAGGATGCTCGCCAGCACTGCCTTGCCCAGTTTTTTCGGATGAAAGATGTGGTAGATCAGACGGCGCACAGCCATACCCAGCGGCAGAAGATGGGCAATAACAAGTGGATACGAGACAAGCAGCGCCGCACCAAATGCCAGGCCGCCAACGGTGCCATTTTTTGCCCAGTCGATAAGCAGCCACACCCCAGCAACAATTTGCGACAGCATAGTAGCGACCAGGAGTACCACGAGCGGACGATCCAGTGGACGAAGTTTGCCCTTTGTCCGAAAGGTGCGGCTATGCCAGAACCACCGTAGATAGGCAGCCAGTGAACTATCGTGGTCGCGCAGGCCGACGACAAGCGACCGCGCTATTGATAGACTGTACAGCTTCACTAGTCCTCGTGCACTCGACTGAAATGCGCCACCCTGCATATGCTTATTGTAGCGGCCGGGCTTGGCTATGTCGAGTGCAACTATGCCACGAAGAGTATATGGCGGAGCTGGCGCGTTCTCGTTCGTTTAGGCTTTAATGTGAACTTATATAAATCTTTTTCGCAGAAATGCCTTACCGGATGCAGATTTTAGATATTTTTCAAAAGCTCTCGCTCGATCCGCAGTCTCAAAACAGGCAAACCAGATGGCTTTCCAGGGTTTATACTTTGCTGTATGTGATGACTGACCTGAATTATGAGCTTTGAGTCGTTTCTTTAGATCGCCCGTCGACCCAAAATAGAGCTCATCGTCATGTGACTCACTTCTAAGAATATATGTGTAGTACATTGGCCTTCAGTATACGCCTTAGCCCTTCTTCACCAAAGTTACGAAGGACATTCTTCGCGCTAAAAATGGAGCCATGATTGACAAAACACATCCGAAGATATGGCTTGCCATTCGTAGCTCCGTAGGAGCGAAGAATGGTGGAGCTATGGGGACTCGAACCCCAGACCTCTTGCATGCCATGCAAGCGCTCTAGCCAACTGAGCTATAGCCCC
>CAYWOA010000036.1:0-8908 GCA_964459795.1 uncultured Candidatus Saccharibacteria bacterium
GAATACTTCCGTCCTAAGGAATAGATCTGCGTTCGAGTCGCGGCGGGGATACCAAAACTTAAATTCTGGCAGGCCGAGTAGCGTGAAACTCGTGTGAAACAGTAAGCATTTTGTTACAATAGCTGCTATGGCAAAACACCACACTTCCGATGTCACTGCCACTGGTCAGCCGAAATACTTTGATGATCAATTTGACGACGAAGAGGTGCTATATGTGTTCCGCAAACACCCCATCGTGATGCGCAAAGGGCTGTTGCTCGGATCGTTTGGTCTGCTCATCGGTCCGCTGTATACCCTTATCCTGACGTACGTCAATGCCGATAATCCACCGACGATGACGTTTTTTTACCTCAGTTTTGTCATCAGTGTGGGCATCAGCTTCCTACTGTTTTTCCCATCTTGGATGAGCTGGTACTTTAGCGTGTTTGTCGTGACCGATAAGCGCTTTATCCAGATTACGCAGCGCGGATTTTTTAATCGCGGTGTTGTCGACATGGGGCTGAATCAGATCCAAATGATTAACTACGAGGTGAAGGGTCTGCAGGAAACTCTGCTCGGATATGGTACGATAATGATGCAGACTTTTGTGGGAGATTTGCTGATTCATTATATCCATCACCCGGCAAAGATACAAAAGCGTCTGCTTGAGATACTACGCAATCAGGGTGTGGAAGCGGCCGCGATGCCGCAAAGCGACACACCGGAATAGGATTAGTGAGACGATGAAGACACCGAAGTTACCGAGACGGTCGAAGACGCCCAAGCAGCCCTCGAAACCGGCTGATAAGAAGTCCCGCGCTATCGTGCCTCAGGTGGCTCAGCGGTTTCGTAAGCCGACGCTCCAGGAGCAAACTGAGGAGGCACTCAGCAATGTGCCGAGGATCACGAACGAAACGGTCGCCGAACACCGCGAAGAGGTGCTGAAGGGTGCACGTAAGTACAAATACCCGCTTGAGCACTCCAAACACCGCATCGTCATCGTATCTGCTTCGTTGCTCGCGCTGGCTATCGTCGGCTTTTTTGTTCTCACTGTGCTCAATCTATACCGCTTCCAGAACACTTCGCTATTTACCTATCATGTCACCCAGGTGATGCCATTCCCGGTCGCGAAGGCTGACAAACGGTGGATTTCGTACGAGAGCTATCTCTTTGAGCTGCGGCGCTACATACACTACTACGAGACGCAGCAACAGGTAGATTTTACGACCGAGTCAGGTAAGCTCCAGCTGGAGTCATATAAGCCAAAAGCGCTGCAAGAGGTGATCGACGCGGCGTATGTAAAACAGCTGGCTGCTCAGAATGGGGTAAAGGTGAGCGGAGCCGATGTCGATGCCGCCCTCGCGACTTTGCGCGCGCAGAATCAGATTGGTGCCGACGATAGCGAACTCGCCAGTGTGACGAAGAAATTTTTCGGCTGGTCGATCAATGATCTGCGTCGGCAGGTCAAACAGGAGTTGCTCGCTCAAAAAGTTGCTGCCAAACTTGACACTTCGGCGTACGCTGAAGCTCAGAATATCCTCGTGCAGCTCCGGGGTGGAGCAGACTTCGCAGCGCTGGCTGCGCAGTCCTCGGACGATACATCGACAAAGGGTAGCGGTGGCCAATACAATGACACTGCTATCACGATGCGTAGCCAGGAGGTGCCGGCAGAGGTCGTGCAGGCTCTCGGCAAGCTGCAGCCAGGCCAGGTGTCTGACATCATCACGACCCCCACGGCCTTTGAAATCGTGAAACTCATCTCCGTAGAAGACGGCAAATACAAGGCCGCTCATATCCAGATTCAGTTCAAAGATATCCAGACGTACATCCAGCCGCTCGAGAAAGCTCACCCGGCTCGCAAGTTTATCGATGTCAAGTTTGTGCAGCCCGCGCAGTAAGCGGATAGTTGCTTTTTCATGGCACCCTTGCTACACTTACCCCTGTTGCTGCATGAGACAAACCTCTGGTTTTTCTCATCGGAGCTTGTCGGCTCAGCAGAGTTTTGGCAGACAAAACCAAGCTCGCTGCTCTTTTCCTCCGGGAAGCAACATGTACAAAATTCCAATCCAAGGAGCCGTAAGGTGACTGAATGGAATTTTGAGAGGAGCAATCGACAGAAGTTGAAGCTCGGCAAAATTAGTTATACTATTTTTGGCGCAGCGGAAACTGGCGTCGCATTGCGACGAGGGCTCGTAGTGAAGAGGCCTATCACGCCTCCCTGTCACGGAGGAGATCGCCGGTTCGAATCCGGTCGGGCCCGCCAAGAAAAGAGAGTCACCTTGCGCGTGGCTCTTTTTTCTTGGGCAGACATCGTCTGCGATGCGAACCGGCGAAGCCGGGGCGGGCGCCAAGGAACCGCGCACAGGAGCTTGCTCCGAGCACGGTGACTGCGTGTTACATCAGTAACCATCCGGTCGGGCCCGCCATTATGCCTATATTTAAAGACTTCTTCGGAAGTCTTTTGTTATGATGAGGCTCAGTGAAAGCAATTCTTCATAAAGATTTGGTCAACATAACTGTTGCAAATACACTGCGCCACTTCGGCGGTGCTTTAGTCGAGGTGTTTGTTCCTCTTTCACTCATCCAAAAGGGTTTCTCGGTGCTCCAAGTAGGAATCTTCTACCTGGTGTACGCAACCCTGAAGTTAATGGTGAACTATCAGGCCATGCGGCTTACAAACCGTTTCGGTGCCAGGCTGGCTCTGATACTGGCGAGGTTTGCATACATTGGATATTTACTCTGCCTGGTATTTATTGTACGAGGCGGTCCACTAGAGCTCGCGTGGGTAATGGCTGCCATGCTTGCCCTCACAAATGCATTCCAGTGGAATGCACAGCATGCTCATATTTCACGAGTTATCGATATGGAACGTAAGGGCAGGGATATCGCACGAATCGACTCGTTTGATATGGTGGCAACCAGCCTAGCGCCAGCAGTGGCTGCGCTTGTCGCACTTTTCCTGAATACGACTTGGCCGCTCTATGCTGCCATCCTATGCATAATTGCGAGTATTTATTGGTTAAAAAATATAGATGAAGAAGCCGGAGGTCATATACGAGAAAAGAACTTGTCTTACAATCTATCTCACGCACCACGACGAGACTTGGTGGCAAACTTTGCATTTAATCTACACACAACAGTGGGGGTATTTGTATGGCCTATGTATCTCGCGCTAGTCTTGGGCAATATCGCATCAATCGGTCTTGTGACAACTGTTGGTGCGCTTGGTACCGCAATATTCTTGCTGTTTATTGGTAGTCGTAACGATAGTGTGGGGACGGCTAAGGTATTGCGCGAGGGCTCGGCTGCAACATTCGTGGCTCATTTACTACGCTTGATTCCAGCATCAGCGATAGTAATTGCAGGCGTCAATATAGTGTGGATGATGGCTCTTCGCTATCAGTTGAATCCGTGGACAAGTACCTATTATTCTCATACGCGAGATAGGGGTATGAATTACATACTTTCGATGGAGATAGCTTGTGATTTAGCATATGTGGTCCTATTCACGACCGTGGTTATCCTACTCAGCGTCCTTAGCTATACCTCGGGCTTTATGCTCTTGTTTATCCTGGCGGCTGTTACATCATTGGTGTGTACCAGAATTACCCCCGCAACTCACTAAAGGCTAGATTCCTGTGCCTGTGCGCAATAGCTCTAAACCCCGTCCACCACGGCCCGCCAAGAAAAGAGAGTCACCTTGCGCGTGGCTCTTTTTTCTTGGGCAGACATCGTCTGCGATGCGAACCGGCGAAGCCGGGGCGGGCGCCAAGGAACCGCGCACAGGAGCTTGCTCCGAGCACGGTGACTGCGTGTTACATCAGTAACCATCCGGTCGGTCCTACCATCATATTGACTTAATAACGAACTTATGCTAATATTAAGTAAGATTCGATAACGTAAAAACATGCCAAAGTAAGTACAATAATGAATTACCCTGTTTCTGGCATACAAGAACTTCCTGCTCCGCGAGTGCTTCGGGATGGTGAAAACACATATTTGGCGCAGTCATATACAAAATGGGGTCCACTGAGAGGACTCGGGCTACTTGCATGGTCCTTGGCGGGCCCCAAGCGTGAACCAATTGAGGTCCCGCCGCTAACGGATGTTCTGATTAAATTGAGCGACGGTGATTATACGCGGTTTCGTCTTGAAAACCCGGCGGCGGTCAGGGGAAGGGGATCTACTCATCAAGAGCGCAAGAAAAATAATGAACAAGAATTGCGGTGGAGCATGACCAATGTGGGCATGCAGGCCGGCCCTTCTGGCCCAAGAGGGATTGAGTTACCTCTAAAAACAATCAAAGATACAGAGTTGCTTGTTGGTGAACCTATAACACTGGCAGCGCCAGGTGGAACTCGTGAGCTTCAAAGTAAAGGTGTTATAGAAGAAATCGTCGCTTACGATAGAACCAGGCCGGTTGGGGAGGTAGTTGCTGCTTCAAACCCCGAAACCCCCATGCTCCGGAATTTTCGCATAGCAATAGCTGTAGCTAGGGCGGCACTCATGGGTGCTATGGAGCAACAGGACGGCTAGCATAAAAAAGTATAAAAAGGCCTACCCTTTTCATCTGTAATGATGTGCAGTATGGTGATTGGCGTACACAAAGATGAGTCGCTTTGGAGTATGGTTATTTCTTCTTGCCTATGGGCTTGCTGGTGGCGGCGCAGTATTTACAGCGACTGGCAGCAGCAGGGATGGCACTCAGGCACTCGGGGCACTCACGCTCGGCAGGCGCATCGACATCTTCACTGGGCTTCATATGTGCCATCAATTTATTCAAGGGTGTCACTACGAGGAAGAAGACGACCGCAGATAGGATGAGGAAAGACACGACGGCGTTCAGAAAGGTGCCGTACATGAACTTACTGCCATTGATAGTAAAGAATAGGCCGGAGAAGTCCGGCTGCCCACCGATAGCCGCGATGAGTGGGGTGATGAGTCCGCTGACGAGACTCGTGACCACGGCGCCGAAAGCGGCACCGATGACCACGGCGACGGCCAGGTCGACGACATTACCGCGCATGATAAATTTCTTAAAGTCTTTGAACATAAGCAAGTTCTCCCAAGTTATCGATAGATTGTATTGTATCTCCTCTTTAGTTATGGTCAAGCGTCGGTGCTTCCATGTGCACATACCTGCGTAGACTTCCGCCCCATACTTTCGGTATAATGTGCTGGCCAGAGGTACGCGCCACCTTAGCTCAGCTGGTAGAGCAGCGCATTCGTAACGCGCAGGTCAGCAGTTCGATTCTGCTAGGTGGCTCCATCTCACGTAGTCAGCCCCTAAAAGGGCTGACTACGTGAGATAGCACCTTCATGCAGGTGCAAACTGGCACGGCGTAGCCGCAGTTCGATAACAAGAAGCACGCGCAGGTGCTTGCACCGAGCATGCGACGCAGGCTATCCCAAAGGAGCCGTAGGCGACGACGGATTCTGCTAGGTGGCTCCACGTCGGAATAAACTACAGCCTCAAGAACCTTCCAGAGAACGTTGTTCCCCGGAAGGTTCTACGAGGCCTTCGTTATTCTTCCTTTCGCTCGCCATTCGCTTCGCTGGATTGGCTCGCGGCAGGGAAAGAACGGACATTTACAAAATCACATTCAGTCGCATTTGCTCCTTGAATTTGAGTTCTGGTGCCAATCAAAGATTGGCATAGAGAACTATTCCAAAATCTTAATTTAGTTCAGATTTTGGAATACAGACATAGGAAAAAGAGCAACGAAGCGATGAGAAAAAACCTAAGGTTTTGTCTCATTTAAGCGGGTGTCGTATAACGGCCATTATGTAGCCTTCCCAAGGCTGAGACGGGGGTTCGACTCCCCCCACCCGCACCATCATCAAGGAGGGGTAAACCCCTCTGTATTACTTGAGATATCATTTTGTTTTACCCATTCATTACGGTTGACACTTCGCTCGTGTCTACATAAAGCCAAGACATTGGCTTTATACCCTAAAGCTCGGCTGCCGCCTCGTGTGCTGAGGCGGGAGGCGAACGCGAGCGCCAGTGGCGCTTAAGCCGCCCGAAGCCCGGCGGTCTGGAAGACTATAGCCGCCCGACCCATCCGCCGCCCATACTTTTTCATCGGCCCTTCTGCTACAATTATCGTCAGCCTTTATGACAGACACGAAGCATTTTATCCAGGATCGTACAGCGCTACTGCTCGTCAGCGCCAATAGTTTTCTCGCACTCGCCGCGGTGGTGCTGGTGCTGCTCAAAGTTAACGCCACGAAGGGCACGGTAAATTACATCATCTCGTATCGGGCATCACTGGGTATCGATGGCTACACGCAAGGTGGCGTCTGGGACATTATGAGCTTTGTCGCTGCCGCTCTTATCTTCCTTGTGATTGCCATCTTTCTCGGCTACCGGACATATCGGATTAGGCGGGAGCTCTCGCTTGTCATATTGGCCCTGACATTGCCACTGCTTGTACTACTCATAATCGTCAGTAACGCGCTCCTATTTCTGAGGTAGCGCAACTCGCGATGGATCTCGAGATACCGCCGGAAAAGGATCGCAAGGGGCACTACCGTTTCTTCGAAATGCTTCCTGGTACACTCAGTTGGTCGATGCTCGCGTTGCCGTTCGTGCTGAGCCTAATAAATATTAAGCTGGCAGCATTTTTCATGTTCGTCTACGTGCTAATTAACTTCACTCGCGGCATGGCGGGTGCTTTGCGATCGGTGCAGGGGTTTCACAATATGCGTCGTCACCAGAAGCTACCGTGGCCGACGATGCTGCGTGAACTGGGGAGGGGCGAAGTATCTCCAAGGGCCAAACGGCCAAAATGGCACCAGGTTGCCATAGACCGCTCCCGCCACCGTCCATTGCTCATGCAGCCAGAGCGGGTTATTCACGCCGTCATTGTCGCAACCTACAAAGAATCACGCGAGGTGCTGCAGCCGACCATAGAGGCGGTGCTAGCCTCTGAGTTTGACATGCAGCAAGTCATTTTCATTCTCGCGTATGAGGGGCGGGCGGGCAAGCACTACGAGCAGCAGGCCGAAGGGCTCATTGCCGAATATAGGAGCCAGTTCCGCGACGCATTTGCCGTTAAACATCCTGCTAATATATCGGGTGAAATCATAGGCAAGGGTGGCAATGTCACCTATGCTGGCCGGCAGCTCAAGAATTACCTAGAGCACCATGATATCGATCCACTGCGTGTTCTCGTGACGACGCTCGATGCCGATAATCGGCCGCACAAGCACTACCTGACAGCTCTGGCCTATACATACATCGTCTGTCCAGACCCGGTGCATTCTTCGTTCCAGCCGGTCGCGCTCTTTTCTAATAACATCTGGGATACGCCGGCGCCTATGCGGGTTCTGGCGACCGGTAACTCCATATTTCATCTCATGAATTCACTTCGGTCACACGCGCTGCGCAATTTCTCAGCGCACGCCCAGCCGATGGTGGCGCTGCTGCAGACCGATTTTTGGAGTGTCCGTACCATTGTTGAGGATGGCCACCAATTTTGGCGCTCCTATTTTCGCTTCGAAGGCAATTACCGGGTGTTGCCGCTGCACCTGCCAATTTATCAGGATGCCGTGCTGTCTGACAGCTATCTGAAAACGCTGAAGGCGCAGTTCCTCCAGATCCGTCGCTGGACATACGGCGCATCGGATGTCGCGTACGTCGTGCACATGGGAGTATTCCGCAAAAATACCGTGCCAAAACTCGACCTGATGGCCAAGATCTGGCGTCTGCTCGAGGGGCACGTGACCTGGGCCGTCGGCCCGGTTCTCGTCCTTTTCGGGGGGTTTATCCCAGTGCTATTCCACCCCAAGAGCTACGCCGCTCTCGAACTGCCGCTCATCGTGAGCCGTATCCAAACGGTCGCGCTCATCGTAGCCGCCGTCACTGTCTTTCTATCGCTCAGAACATTGCCACCGAAGCCGGCACGCTATAAGCGACACCGCAACCTATTTATGGTGTTGCAGTGGGTCTATTTGCCACTGACGAGCATCTTCTTCAATTCGTTCGCGGCGCTGTATTCTCAGACAAGACTTCTTGTCGGCCGCTACATTTCGAAGTTTGATGTAACCGATAAAGCCGTTGTAGCTGAATCGGCGCACGCCAAACCCGCTGCTAGATTGTAGATGTGTGCTGCAGCCCGGTGTTCCTGTGGTAGGCTCGGTAGTACGCCAAACCCGCCGCATCGAACTGCTCCAGTGTGTCAGCGGCGATGCGAGCGATATCAGCAGCCGTCGTAGAGGCCCCAGGACTGGTTTTTAGCAGTTTTGTGATAATAGTGGCGCATAGAGCGCCCGCGGCCTCTACGGCGTCCTGACGGTGCCCAAGTGCCTCGGCGATGCTCAGGAAAAGCTTATCCCTGTAAAACGGCATAAAATCCCCATTACTCTTATGAACTCGTAAGGTTGATGATAGGTCGACAACCTCAAATGTCGTATAGATCGCTCCACAGCTGTTGCATGCACGTCGCCGCCAAACACCGCCGAGTCGCTTTTGCACGCGCGAGTTCACCACATTGGTTGGGTGGCTGCAGTAGACACAAACCATGTCAACATATTGACATACCGCTGGAGAAAATGCCAGTGGATAAGTAGTCGATATGCGGGGATAAAAGAAAACCCGGCCTCTATGCTTACGCTATAGACCGGGCCATTGTCTTATGAACGGTTATGCAGATCGCACCCTGCGTACTCGCACAATGTGCTTGACGCTGGGGAGCTCTTCATAAAACAACTGGAAGCTCTGAAGCGAGCTTGGTTGTTTGGTACTCAGTGGGGAACACCTCGTTTAACGCCGTCTAGTCTAGCACCTGTTGCTATTGCAAGTCAAGCCATAAAATGGTATACATAAGCACTATAACAGAGGTGGATGATTGCAGTATGTGCGAGGTCTAACCTTTCACATACTTTTCACATAGTATCGTACGGTCTACTGATGCTATATATCCTT
>CAYWOA010000037.1:0-8520 GCA_964459795.1 uncultured Candidatus Saccharibacteria bacterium
AATATACCGCCGAGCGTTTCGCCGCAACCGGCAGTATAGGCGACTGTCTTGCCATTTACTTTGGTATTGTCTGTCATCCAGCTCGCCATGAAGTTGAAGGCGAATGCCCACCCAAAGAATGGGATGTAGCTCGCCACAAGTATCACGAGAAAAACGAGGAAGTAGCCGCCCGCAGTTCCCTCAAATTTAAGTAGTTTGTCTGACTCCATAGTAAGGCCCCCTTTTAGCTTATGGTTTCACTATAGCAGATAACCTGCCCATATGTGCAACACTCTTGAAAAAACAGAGGTACTTTGCTACACTTACCCCCTGTAATGGCTCTTCTCTGCCCTCAGGGAAAAGAGCAGCCCGAGCAAAAACCGCTCTTTTTGCCCGGCGCGATGAGAAAAACCGTAGGTTTGTCTCATGTAAGACGAGGGCCAGTAGCTCAGCTGGTTAGAGCGTCTGCCTCTTAAGCAGAATGTCGAGGGTTCGAGTCCCTCCTGGCCCTCCATAGAAATGGACCTGCCACCGTGCAGGTCTTTTTCTATGGCAGACGAGGCTGGGGCTCGAACGCGAGCGCCAGTGGCGCTCAGCCGCCCGAAGCCCGGCGACCATGGGAGCCGGGTTGCACAAAGTGCAAGGTCGAGTCCCTCCTGGCCCGGCTTCCCGCAGGGAGGCTGGACCGGCCAAGGTCTCTTTTTGTTACAATGAGACCTATGACAACAAAACGCGCTAAGTTTAGCCCTGGGCAGCTGGCTTTCCAGGAACTGTTTATCGGCACGCTCATCTATGTGGCCATCCTGGGGTTTTTCAATGACTACACGTCCATCGTCTATGCTAAGAGTTTCTCGACTATATTTTTCGCCTCTGACGTGCTCGAGATTTTGACATACCTAGCATTTCGGCTAAAGGGCGCCATCGTCGGCTGGCTAAAAGGTCGGGCAGGTTTTACCTACAAACTCCTGATGTTTTTCTGCGTCTGGCTGGTGATGTTTGTGTCGAAGTTTGTTTTTATCTGGGCGCTTGACCTACTGTTTGCGGACTATATAGAGGTGCGAGGCTTCTTCGGAATATTGCTGGTTGTCCTGTGCGTGACCATCGTGCACCGGCTCGCCTACTGGATATTTCGACAGCTCGGCCAGTGTGACGATTAGCTGCCCTGCTATACTGTACCCTCATGAACGAGGTATGCTACTACCGGGTAAGTATTAAAGGCATCGTGGTCGACGATTCCGGCCGGTTTCTGCTGGCGAGGGAGGAAAACGGCAAATGGGAATTACTCGGCGGCGGGCTCGACCACGGCGAGAAGGCGCTAGACTGCCTGAAGCGCGAGATCAGGGAAGAAACTGGCCTGGAAGTAACGTGGACATCCGATACGCCGAAGTATTTCGTGACTTCGCCGCGCCTAGATCATGAGACGTTTATCGCGAATGTTATTTACGAGATACAGTTGCAAAGCTTGGACTTTACACCGTCCGATGAATGTCAAGAACTTCGTTTTTTCACCGCCGAAGAAGCAAGGCGCAAAGATCTCTTCCCAAATGTTGCCGAGTTCATAAACGTATTTGACCCTGCGCGGCACCGTAAACCGTAGCCGTAAAGACCCGCCGTACCAGGCGAAATAATTGCAATTGCCGGCCAGAGCGACTACTCTGAAAGCAAACGTGGTAACAGGCGAGGAGGCCCGCGAATCCTATGAGTACTGCCAAAGTGAGACTGGATCCAGACAGTGTGTATGTCGTAACCGGAACGGTACATCCTGACCTAGCTTCGGCGACCGCCAAGGCTATGGGCATAGAGCTTGGTCCAGTCAACCGCAAACGCTTTGCCAATAGCGAACTATATGTCCAGTACAGGAACTCGGTGCGCGGCAAACATGTCATCATCATCCAAACTTTCGCGCATGATTATAAACGCCATTTGTCGGTAAATGATGCTCTTATGGAAACTGTGCTGCTTATTGATGCTGCCTACCGCTCGTCAGCTCGCGAGATCACGGTGGTCATACCATACTTGGGCTACTCCCGGCAAGACCGCAAAGCAAAAGGCCGCGAACCCATATCAGCCGCCGTCGTAACAAGCATGCTGGAGCAAGCGGGCGCTCATCGTCTGGTGACCATCGATGTACATTCGCCACAGATCCAGGGAACTTTTCACGGTCCTTTTGATCATCTCGTTGCCGAACGCCTGATTTTGGAGGGGTTGAAAGCTGAAATGGGCGATCGTGATCCGGAGCTCTTTGCCGTCGTCTCGCCTGACACCGGCCGGGCAAAAGATTCCGAACGAGCGGCCGACATTCTCGGTGTTCGTCTCCGTCATCTTCAGAAAACACGCGATAGTCAAGATTCAGGCAAGCTGGTCCGACCGAAACGCCTGCAAGGTGTGGACGGGCGTATATGCTTCATGAACGACGATATGATCGATACAGCCGGCACGCTCATCACAGCCGCCGAGACTATGCGTCAATCCGGTGCTATCGGCGTTATCGCCAGCGCCACCCATGCCCTGCTCTCGGATCCGGCGCTTGAGCGGCTACAAAGTGATGCTATCGACAAACTCATTGTCACCGATAGTGTCCCTGTCGACTATGCCAAAAAAGTGCTTGGCGACAAGCTGACGGTTTTACCTGTCGCACCGATGATTGCAACCGCACTCCACGAAATTGCTACCGGCGGTTCCGTCTCGGAACTGTTTGGCGGGCGTAATTATTCGTAGTCGATTATCCCGTCCACCACTTTTCAAGTAAAACTTATCGACTGGCTTTTGAAATAGGAGGGGCTTCACCCCTCCTCGGGCAAAACGTCACTTCGCTCGTTTTGACCCTGCTCCTCCCCCGGCTCACTCCGTTCGCCGCCAGCGCTACGCACCGGTGCAAGTCCCGACAGGACTTGCCTCGTTACCCACGCCATTCCTTATTCTTCATTCTGTACTCTGCTTTCGTGTTGCCGATTCAGATTACTCTCAGATTCCTGGCATAGGCTTAGGCTATATCATACGTAAAAGAAAGGCTTTTAAATGAATGTAGCTACCCGCGGTATACGGAATGCGTTTCGTAACACCGTCCGGACAAGTTCCATCGTTATCATCCTAGGCCTTAGCATCGGCCTCACTATTGCGATGCTCGCCGCTCGCCAAGCGGTCACTGATAAGATAGAGTCAGTCAAAAGTTCAGTCGGTACGACTATATCTGTTTCGCCAGCTGGTTTCCAGGGGTTCCAGGGCGGCGGTAATCCACTAACCGCTGATCAGCTCAAAAAAGTCGTGGCCGTTTCCCATGTCACCAGTGTGACCAAGATGCTGAGTGACCGCTTGAGCAGTAGCGACACCAACCTGGAATCGGCTATCGAAGCCGGGGCGCTTGGTCAGCGGTTTGGCGGGCAAAGCGGCAGCGGTAGCCAGCAGGCCCCGAGCGGCAGCACAGGTAGCTCTGGCACTTCGGGAAGCACGCAAACGATGAGCTTCACGCCGCCTATCACCGTGACCGGCACCAACGATGTGTCGACGACAGCCGCATTTAATGGCAGCACCGCGAAGATCACCAGCGGCAAGAGCATCGATGCCACGTCAGATGACAATGTCGCCCTCGTTGGCAAAAGCCTCGCCAGCAAAAATAATCTGAAAGTCGGTTCGACCTTCACTGCATATGGCGAGACCATCACCGTCGTCGGCATCTACGATACCGGCACGACGTTTGGTAATGGTGGGCTGGTCATGCCGCTTGCCACAGTGCAGCGCTTGTCCGATCAATCGGGCGATGTCACCTCTGCCGTCGTAACCGTCGACTCACTCGATAATCTATCGAGCACGACGGCCGCCATCAAGAAAGTTTTGGGCGAAAGTGCGGATGTCACGAACAGTCAGGATGCTGCCGAGGAAAGCGTCAAACCGCTCGAAAGTGTCAAAACCATCTCGCTCTTCAGTCTCATCGGCGCACTCGTCGCCGGCGCCGTCATCATCCTGCTGACTATGATGATGATCGTCCGGGAGCGTCGCCGTGAAATCGGCGTCATGAAAGCTATTGGCGCATCAAATATCAAGATTATGTCACAGTTTGTCGCCGAGGCAGTGACGCTGACCGTCCTCGGGCTCATCGTCGGCAGCATCATCGGCGTTGCCGCTGCGAGTCCCGTCACCAACACCTTGGTAAATAACAGCTCTAGCTCATCGAGCTCCAGCCAGGGTGGTCCGGGTGGCGGCTTCGGCGGTAACCCTCCTGGTGGCAGCTCAAGCAGTTCATCGTCGACCAGTAGCAGCCGGCCGGTTTTCCGTGAGTTCGGCCGCACTGGCGGACAAACTATCCGCAATATCAGCACCTCGGTGGGTATCGGTACCCTCCTAGCCGGTACGGCCGCCGCCCTTTTCATCGCCATCGTCGGTAGCGCTGTCCCATCCCTCCTGATCAGTAAAATCAAACCGGCTGAAGCCATGAGGAGCGAATAATCATGCTAACTGTCACTAATCTCGTCAAAACCTTTCGATCTGATGGTGATACCGTCACCGCAGTGAATGACGTCAGTTTCGCCGTCAACGAGGGCCAATTTGCCTCTGTTATTGGCCGGAGCGGCAGCGGTAAAAGCACCCTGCTCGCTTTGCTCGGCGCGCTTGATTCGCCCACCAGTGGCAGCATCGCCATCGACGATAAAGATATCACCAAGATGCACGACCGCGAGCTCATCGACTACCGCTGCAAGCGTATCGGTTTCGTCTTCCAGAACTACAACCTGGTACCAAACCTATCGGCGCTCGAAAACGTCATGCTGCCAATGGAGTTTGCGCGCATGCCACGCAGTGAGCGGTCAAAGCGAGCGAGTAAATTACTCGACCAGGTCGGCATCAGCGGCGACAAACAGCACCGCAAACCAGGTAAAATGTCGGGTGGTGAGCAGCAGCGCGTTTCTATTGCGCGGGCACTCGCCAATCAGCCTAAACTCATCCTGGCCGATGAACCGACCGGAAACCTCGATAGTGAAAACGGCAAGATGATATTCGACCTGCTGCACGGCCTGGCACGCAGCGAGAATACAACCATCATCGTTGTCACCCACGACCTCGAGATTGCTGGTCGCACTGACAAGACCTTCCGTTTGCTCGACGGCAAACTGGCAACAGAATAGCAGTGAGAACCCAGTTAACGCACTAAATCCCCGTGCGATTCGACGCTGAGGGCCTGGCGCGTCTCGGCGAGGAGCTGTCTGGCTGCCGGCGAGTGTATGCACTGAGCCGGCGTCAGCACGATGTTTGTCGCTGGACCATCAGCGACGATATCGACCGTACATGTCAGCGGTAAAATAACCTGCGAGAGCGTTACCGGTTCGGCTGCAGCGCGGCACGGCCAGGCGAGCCCAGCCGCCAGCACCAGCGCAGCCACAACCACGCGCACCGCCTCAACTACCCGTCTCATACGCTGTATTATACCGCGCTTTTTGTATGCAAAGAAGTCACAGCGTTTGGTATCATAACCATATGACACAGCTTGTGGGGATTGTGAATGTGACGCCGGATAGTTTCAGTGATGGCGGGCAGTTCCTGGCGCCCCAAAGTGCCATCGCCCAGGCCGAGAAGCTTTTCGCCGAGGGTGCAGCCATCGTCGATATCGGTGCCGAGTCGACACGGCCCGGTGCAGAGCCGCTGAGCAATGATGAAGAGTGGGCACGCCTTGAGCCGGTACTCACGGTGCTCATACCAAGCTATCCAGGCCAGGTTTCGGTCGACAGTTACCACCCCGCCACCATCGAAAAAGCCCTCAGCCTCGGCGACATCATCGTCAATGACATCACGGGTCTGCAAGACCCGGCCATGGTCGGAATCGTCATCGAGCGAAAGCCAAAGGTCATCATTAGTCACCTGCCGGCCACCGATGCACAGACAGCCCATAGGCTGGAACCGATTGACAGCACCGATCGAGTCCGTGATGAACTGCTAGGGACTGCGGAAATGCTCGAAACGGCCGGCGTGCCGCGAGATAGTATCATCCTCGATCCGGGCATCGGCTTCGGCAAGACCATGGAGCTAAACTGGAAACTGCTGGAGTTCGCCGAACTCGTGCCAGACTACGCGGTCATGATCGGCCACTCGCGCAAACGGTTCCTGGGCGAGCAGCGCATGGAAACCCAGCCAAATCTTGACGCCGCCCGCACCGCGATTGAGCACGGCGCGGCCTATTTGCGCGTTCATGACGTCAAGGCGCATGCCGCCCTGCCTGGTATCACAAGATAGCTATCCGCTATACTAAAGCGCATGCTAACTTGTACGTTTGAAGATGGCGGCACGGCACTTCTGCGGCATGCTGTCGTTGACTGCCTCGTGATAAAAGACGATAAAATACTGCTAGGCAAGCGGGCTGCCAAACTTGTCGAAGGCGGCAAATGGAACCTGATGGCGGGCTATATGGACCGAGACGAAACATCCGAGGAAGCTGCCCGGCGTGAGGTCATGGAAGAATCGGGCTGGGAAATTGAGAATCTGCATTTGCTGCGTATCGATGATAGGCCAGATAGGCGGAATGATGAGCGGCAAAACGTCGCTTTTACCTATGTCGCCGAGGCCACCAGGCAAACTGGCGAAGGTGATTGGGAGAATGACGAGCTTCGGTGGTTCGCGCTCGACCAGCTGCCACCAGAGGAGGTAATTGCCTTTGACCACGCCGATATCATCGAGTTGTATAAAGCCTACCTTCAGCGCCCCTTCGCGCTGCCCGTCATTGGCATGGGTGCACCAGCCAAGCAGAGCTGACACACGCCTGGCCTAGTGTGCATACTCTCAGGTATAATTCAGAGGACGACCATAAACTGAGGTACATGAAACTACTTTTAATCGAAGATGAACCAAAAATTGCCCGCGCTATCAAGATTGGCCTCGAGCAAGAACGATCAACTGTCGAGGTCGTATACGACGGGCCGAGCGGTCTGGCTGCCGCACTCGGTGATAGTTACGACGCCATAATCCTTGACCGTATGCTACCCGGCGGCATGGACGGCCTCGAGATCTGTGAAAAGATCCGTGAAAACAATGTGAAAACTCCGGTGCTCATGCTCACTGCCAAAGGCCAAATACGTGACCGGGTAAACGGACTGAATGCTGGCGCGGATGATTACCTGGTGAAGCCGTTTTCGTTCGAAGAGCTGCTCGCCAGGCTGCGCGCGCTTACCAGGCGTCCGCACGAGACCAATGGCACTATATTGCAAGTTGAAGATCTCAGCCTCGATACGGTTTCTTACGATGTTCGGCGCGGTGGCACACCAATTGCCCTGTCTCAGACCGAGTATGCGCTGCTGGAGTACCTCATGCGCAACAAAAACCGCGTGCTGAGCAAGTCAAATATTATCAATCACGTGTGGGATTTCGACGCCGACATTCTGCCGAACACGGTCGAAGCGTACATCGGTTACCTGCGCAACAAGGTCGATAAACCCTTCAACAAGACACTGATCCACACCGTTCGTGGGTTTGGCTATCGCATAGGAGAAGCCCCGGCTGGCGCGTAGCGGCACCACATTATGAAGAAACAGCATCTTTTTCACCTGACGACTTTGCGCCTTACGGCGTGGTATACACTGATACTGCTATTCATCAGTGTGATGTTCAGTTTTGTCGTGTTCGAGATATCGACCAGTGAGCTGCGACGCGGGTTTGGCCCGCCGAGGCCAGATGATTCAATCAGCCAAAATCTGTTTAGTGGCAGTACCCTGCGGGATAATAGCGCCCTGCGGGAGTGGCAGGACGAGCGAGTGCACGAGGGAACGACACGGCTTATTGCACGGCTCGTTCTATTCAATATCGCGGTACTGGCGACTGGAGCGGCTGGCAGCTACTTGCTCGCCCGGCGCACGCTGGAGCCGGTCGAAGCCGCTATGGAAGCACAGACTCGCTTTAGCAGTGATGCCGCGCACGAGCTGCGCACACCGCTCACTATCATGCAGTCGGAAATCGAGGTTGGCCTGCGGGATAGCAAAGCAACCAAGGCAAGTCATGCGCTGCTACTTAAAAGCAATCTCGACGAGGTAGAGCACATGCGCACCCTCACCGACCGCCTGCTGCTGCTCGCCAATCAAGACGACCTGGTGCTCGAACCAACTTCGCTTGAAGCCGTCGCCATGGATGCCGTTGAGCGCAGCGTCGCCCTCGCGCAGAGTAAGCACATGAGCGTCGAGAACGAGGTCGGCGCCATACAGGTGCAAGGTAACGCCAAGAGCCTGGCAGACCTGCTGTTTATCCTCATCGATAACGCCATCAAATACAGTCCCGAAAAGAGTACCGTTACCCTCCGCGCTGTGACAAAAAACCGCATGGCCGAACTTCAAGTTGCCGATGACGGCCCGGGCATAGAGGACGCAGATTTACCACATATTTTCGACCGTTTCTACCGGGCAGACACAGCGCGCAGCGCACAGAACGTCGCCGGTCACGGACTGGGCTTGTCTATTGCGAAAGCCATCGTTGAAGCTCACGGCGGCACTATATCGGCCGCTAATAGCAGAACCAAAGGCAAGCGCAAAGGCGCCGTCTTCACCATCACCCTCCCTCTCGCGTAGTCAAATC
>CAYWOA010000038.1:0-8181 GCA_964459795.1 uncultured Candidatus Saccharibacteria bacterium
CATATTATTCGTGCTCTTGCGGCGACGGGTCTTATAGCCAAGCGTCTTCTGACCCCACGGCGTCCGCGGCGCCTTGGCCATACGGTGACGACCACCGTCACCACCACCGTGCGGGTGGTCAACGGCGTTCATAACGACACCGCGGACGCTCGGGCGCTTGCCCTTGTGACGATTACGGCCGGCCTTACCGATCTTGATATTCTGGTGCTGCTCATTGCCGACGATACCGACAGAAGCTGTACAAACCAGCGCGACTTTGCGCACTTCGCCGCTCGGCAACTTCACCTGGGCATAGTCGCCCTCTTTGGCCATCAGCTGTGCACCGTTGCCAGCACTGCGCACCATCTGAGCACCGCGACCCGGCTGTAATTCAATAGCGTGGATGGTCGTGCCGACGGGTATATTCGCCAGCGGCAAACGGTTGCCGGTCTCGATAGATGCTTCCTCGTGAGCAGAAACCTTTTGGCCCTGCTTCATACCATTTGCAGCCAAAATGTAGTGGTATACTCCTTTATCGTCGAGTATGCGAGCGATACGAGCGCTCCGATTTGGATCATATTCGATATGTTCGATCGTACCCTCGCCGGTGAAGCCGAAATTCATAATGCGGTAGTGCCTGCGCGCGCCACCACCTTGGTGGCGAGTCGTTATGCGCCCTTGGTTGTTACGGCCATTGCCGCGACGCTTTGCCTGGACAAGCGATTTGACCGGCTTTTTGGTCGTAACACCTGAGAAGTCCTGGCTGGACATACCGCGCCGACCGGGAGTCGTTGGATTGTACTGCTTAATCGGCATAACTACGCCTCCGCTCCGTTCCGGCTTATGAGACAAACCTGGCGGTTTTTCTCATCGCGCAGGGCGGAAAAGTGCGATTTTCCGCTCTGGCTACTCTTTTCCCTCGCTGCAACCATTACTTTGTCTCCTTCTTGGCCTTACCGGTCAGTTTCTTGACGACAGAAGTTTTCTTTTTCTCGGTGGCTTTTTCGGCTTTCTCAGCCTTCTTAGCTTCTTTCTTCTTCGTCTCGGCTTGCTTGATGGCTTCCTCTTCCTCGGCATTGAAGAATGGCAGGTGGCTATCCTTAGCGAGTGTCACATAGGCTTTCTTGATATCGGCCTGCGAACCGGTGCGGTTGGCGCTGCGCTTGCCGGTGAGGTTCATAACCCGCTTCGTTTTACCCTTGCGGTTAACGAGACGCACACTGGCAATCTTGACATCAAACTGCTTGGCAATCGCGTCAGCAATTTGGTGCTTATTGAGTTCCGCCGGCACGTCGAGCACAAAGGTATTGGTAGCCTGGCTGGTAGCAAACGCCTTTTCGGTTAGGCGGGGTTTAATGTAATGCATTACTTAGCACCTCCGAGCCATGCTTCCACAGCGGTAACTGCGTCGGCAGTCATGACAATGTGGTAAGCGTTTACGATGTCATAGACATTCAGGTAGGTGGCGCTTACGAGCTTGACGTTTTGCAGGTTGCCCGTGGCGCGCTCAAGCTCCGGAGTTTTCTCAGTCACTACCACGAGGGTCGCGCGGTTGGCGCCGAGTTTAGCGAGCAATTTTGCAAATTCTGCAGTTTTGCCTTCTTTACTGACAAGTTTTTCGATAACCATAATCTCGCCGGCACTATTGGCAATACTGAGCGCCTGACGCAGCGCAACGCGCTTACTGCTCGTCGATAGTTTCTTGGTGTAGTTCTCCTGGCCAGTCGGACCGAAGACGATACCGCCGCCGCGCCAGATAGGGTTACGGGTGCTACCAAACCGAGCCCGCCCGGTACCTTTCTGCTTCCATGGCTTTTTGCCACCGCCGCGGACGAGTCCGCGGGTTTTCGTAACAGCGAGGTTATCGCGGCCGTTCGCCAGATAACCATCGTATGCTTGCTTGAGAAGTTCGTGATTCTTTACTTCAACACCAAACACCTCTTTGCTGAGCTTCGCGGGAGTGGTGGCTTTGCTACCGCTTGCGGTATAAGTTGTTACTGCCATTAGATTGCTCCTCTGTCACTGATTAGCATGTCACGTGTCACGTATAGCATGGGTGTAACTTGTAACTTGTAACTACTGGTAATCGTCACAGAGAAATCCAAGGTGGCAAGTGACAGGGTAATGGGTAATCGTTTCATTATTTGTCCCCTTTCACGAGCACAATGCCCTTGCGTGGGCCCGGGACCGCCCCGACAACACCGATATAACCCTTTTCGGCATCGACGAGCGCGACCCGCAGGTTGCGCACCGTGACTTGTTCGGCTCCGAGCTGACCAGCCATTTTCTTGCCTTTCAGAATGTGCTGAGGATACATACTGCCAATGGAACCGACCTTGCGGGTATTGCCCTTGCCGCCGTGTGTTTTGCGCTGGCGGTGGAAATTGTGGCGGCGAATCGTACCCGCCCAACCCTTACCCTTGCTGGTGCCAGTGACGTGCACCACGTCACCAACTGAAAAGACCTCGGCGGTGAGTTCTGTTCCAACCTTGAGGTCTTCAGTGATTTCGGGGACTCGAAATTCGCGAATAATCTTTGGCATTTTGCCCGAACGCTTGAGGTGATTTTGTTGCGGCTTGGCTACCGCGCTTTCTTTCGCATCCTCAAAACCGAGCTGCACGGCCATGTAGCCGTCTGTCTCGTCGGTCTTTACCTGTGTGACCACACAGGGACTAGCGGAAAGCAGTGTCACAGCCTGAGCGGTACCGTCTTCAGCGATGGTACTGGTCATGCCGATCTTCCTTGTTATTAATGCTTTCATAGTTCTTTCGTGCACCGGATGAGCCACGCATCTCGTTGTTGTCGGCTCCGAGTCTCGGATCCGCGGTATGTCTATACCGCTCTCCTCGATTCTCGCCGTCGCCTAGAGCTGCTTGCTCCCCAGCACACTCTTCCTTAAATAGATTAGAGTGTAGTTTATTATTACTTTTACAAACGCCGTTCTTGATGCCTTGTACAGTGACATTAAGAAAGTGGCGGTTGGTGGTTTCGATCCGTCTTACAAACGTTTTATCGACCTACCTTACATCACCACGTGCGGAAATGTTTGTATGTAGCTGACAGATTAGCACGAAATCACAACACCTGTCAAGCCGTTGCGTATTTTACTACGAGCGCTCGTTGGCTACCGCTCGTTTAGATGACTATAGACGTAAGACGCGAGGCTGCGAATGTTTGCCCAGTCTTTGCCCTTATCTGAAAGTACGACGAGAACATAGGTTTGTTTTGGCCCATAGACGATGGCCGCATCGTGTGTTGCGCCGTCCAAGAAGCCAACCTTATCAGCGACGGTTGCACCATTCGATCCGGCCGGGATGCCATCGCGGTATACCTGTCGCTTCATGTAGCCGAGCAACGTGGCGGTGTGCGTCTTGTTTAGGAGTGTGCCAGCTTGCAATTTTTGCAGCAGCAGTGCCAGATCGGCTGCCGTCGTCTGCTTATCACCGGTAAAAGTGCCGTACATGTTGTAATTATTGAGGTGCGTATGGGTAAGGCCGACTTTTGTCACCAATTGGTCTATAGCACTCCAGCCAATCTTATCTGCAACGGCGACCGCGCAGTCATTATCCGACTGTACAATAGCCCGCTCGAGGCACGTTTCGACCATCTGGCCGCCTGAAAGTCTCTGGTCAGGCGAGAGTTTGCCCGTTTCCATCTGATAGTACGCGGCGTAGGCCACAAACAGCTTGTAGGTACTCGCTGTCACGGTCGAGACGTTTGCCTGATATGATGCGCTCACCCCGCGCCAGCCAGTCGTTTGCACAGCGATGCGGTAGCCGCTGCCATGCTGCGCCGTCCACTGGTCAATGACTGCTTGAAGCGCTGCAGTTCGCTGTCGTTGTTGCTGCTGGAGCCTCACAAAGCCAGTGCCAAGTAGCAGCGCAAGTATGGTCACGAGAAATAACGCGACGTGTAATCGTGTATGGGCCCGCCGCGAACGAGCCATTGGAGCGGGAACGTTGGGAGCCGGCGAGATGAGGCGCATGCCAAAGACTCTCTACTACTAAAAGGTTATGTATAGGCCATAAGGCGCCAGGAAACCGAATAACGCTGCCACGACGAGTACGGCGTATTCTATCTTGCGATCAAGCTGAAAATGCTCGTGACTAGTAAACAATACGCCGACAATCAACCCAATTGGGATAGGGTACTGCAGATCTGAACCTGATTTCGTGATTTTGATCCACAGCGAGCCAAGGATGACGTATAACGCCACCTTGAGCACGAATGCCCCATCGGTTTCTTTCGCCGAAACCCCGCTCGTCTTTCTTGTCTGTTTCTTTTTAGCCATAAGCGTATTGTAGCACACCGGCCGTAGGCGATTCTTATACATAGGACACGTCTGCCTAACGCCATCGGGACCAGTGGTGCAATAGGGTTGAGACTCCGTTTATCCGCTTCCTAAAGGCTACTGCTCGTGGGTGTTTTGGATCGACGAGCACGTGCCCATCAAGAAATAATCCACGGTCATGGATATCTTGCATAGCCCGCCCCTCTAGCGGCGACAGAGCTACGAAACTTGCCTCATCATTCATTGAACCGTCCGGCCCGAGCTGTTTCATTAATTTGTACAGTATGTGCGCCTTGTACAGTATGTGCGCCGCCAGACCGATGCGTCCTCCTGTTCTGCCTTCTTCGGTGAGAAATTGCACCTCTGTCCGCAAGGCATTGTAGCCCACCATAAATTTTGCGACTGAATACGCCGTTTTGCGTTCTGGAATGTCAATCTCATTTACAGTCAGCTTTTGATTACCTTGGTCATCTCGGTTCGTACCCTCGAGCGCGAGCGCACCAACGACTTTTAGCTTGAACTCCGTGCTGCCGCTGATATGATACGATTGTTCGCGGCTTGGTGTCCGTATGAGCGGGACTTCCTGGTCGTCATAGATATCGACCGCGGCACGTGCATACAGTGAAGCTAGCTCATTTTCGTCCGGTACAACGATGGTGATACCGAGCACATCAGCTGGCAAGAGCGCATCCACAAGACCTTGCTGCTGTTCCTCTGCCGCTTTCCCCATCAGGTCTTTGTGATCGCCCAGAAGTTTCATCGCCAGAGAACCGACCGATTTGATGCGCCAGATAGCACGAGCCTCTCTACCTGAGGAGTGCTGCTGCTTGTCGGCGTGAATCTCAAGTTCTGCCGTGCCGAGCGTAATGTTATGTCCCGTTGTATCTCGAAACGCATGGTCCACGAGGACTGAGCCGACGGCCAATTTGCTAAGTATGCCCTCTACGGACAGAAGTACCTCCTCACGGTTACCAAGCGAACCAATAATGTCGCGCGCCTTATCCACGAAAGCGCCATGGCCCGATTTCTCCAGGCGAATAATGGCGGCCTGGCTACGCAGCGCGGAAGCAAGCCCGTCCTGACCGATAATTTCACAGATAGGCGCGTAGAATGATTCGGCGTCGTGGACGTCTCGCAGCACCGATCGTTCGTTGTCGGGAGGATAGAACAAGTCGTCAAGCTTCTCGGCCGCCTTGATAAGCACTGCTTCGAGATTTGCTCCCTGGTCATGCTCGCCCGTACCGAGAAGCTCCGCCATCACGGCGGGACGCGTCAGAGCGCCGGGCTCTAGCCATTGCTCTCTTGTGACTTCTCCGATACTATGGTTGCTCAGAATTCTCAGTAGCTCAGGGCTCTTACCCATCTCATCGCTTCGGTTCCTCTCGGCGTACTCCTCAACAATATTTAGATCACTCAGTAAGCCAGATATATACCCCCACCGCGTCAAGCCGCTCGCGTCAAGTTGTTCTTTTGCGTAACCTGAGCTCGAGTAATCCTGTATCAGACGCGCCGCGTTCTTCGTATGAAGATCGGCGCTAGAGCGCGAACCCCTGACAGCTTGCGGCCACGCCGTCTGCGCTACATCATGAAGCAGCGTCGCAGCAAATACTTCGTCATTGAGGCGCCCATGCGAAAAATCACTTAGGTATGCGCATGTCCTCATGGGGTGGTTAAGGCTACGGCCGGTATTGGTAACGGTATTAGCGTAGGTTTGGAGTAACTGCACCTCACCAGCGAAGTGATCAGCTATCAAAACCTCCTGTGGTGGCTTGTGTGCTTCCTCTGTTCGCAGCAAAACGGACGCGGACTCGATCATGTTTTTTTATTATAGCATACTTCTTATGTTTTGTCTACGATATTCTCCTGGCATTCTTCGTCAGAAATAAGCGACAGCAGCCAGTTACGTCTTGCTTTCGACGTCACGTCAGTAGTAAAGTAAGCGCTTTGCACTACTACGCAGCAGGCAATCTACATTTTTATCTCAACATCACAACCAGCAGGCAAACTGAGGTTCATGAGACTGTCGATCGTCTTTGGCGTCGGCTCGAATACATCAATCAGGCGTTTGTGGATGCGCATCTCGAACTGCTCGCGGCCTTTTTTGTAGACATGCGGGCTTTTCACAACAGTGAAAGTGCTTTTGCGGGTCGGCAGTGGAATAGGACCGGCCAAACTCGCACCGGTGCGCAGCGCCGTATCGACGATCTGTTTCGCGGCCTGGTCGATGACTTTGTGGTCGTAGGCCTTGAGACGGATGCGAATCCGCTGTTTGCCTGCTTCTGGTTTTACGTCTGCCATGTGGTGTTCTCCTTTCAGTCGAACAGGTAAGCAGCTGAAAGTTGAAGGTTCATAAAGTGGTACATGCTTGTAATTTATACCTTTTCAACTTGCTACTTTTAAGCGCCGTAACCTCTTCCGGGGTGATGAGTGACCGGACGAGTTCTCGCCGCAATTGTTTTTACAAGGGTGATTATACCAAACTTTGCCATATGCACAAGCTACTGTGCCCCGTCGGGATGCCAACCGCCATTTTCTAGTAGATAGGGAGCTAGAATACTGCCAGATTGCGCCACACTATCAAAATCGGGGTTGGGGCAAGTGCGCCGTAGACCCAGTGCAGTGTCAACTACCCGACTTATTCCGTCAATCACAGCGCCGCGGCCATGAGTCCCGGGTTGCGCCCCCGGGCACGCGCCGTCTGGATCTTGGGCAATTTTAACCATCAAATCATATGCGTTTAGAACGTCGTCCCGGAATCGATAGCCCAGCTCGGCACGCCGAGCAGGGAAAGAGTCGACGCCCCCTAGGCCGACACTACCGTTCGCTTGAGCATCATCTAGAGACTCCCAAGCCAGCTCAGTCCAATGTTGCACCGATTTCCCACTTTCTCTTAACACTCTTTCGGTGTGCTTCAAGACCGGACAGCGCCCACAGCACGCCGGGATACTTTTTCCCGGCATAGAGCTTGCCGGAGAGACCGACGATTCGAACGCTTCTTGCGATTGGTAGCCATCTGAACTATTTTCAGGATTCATTTCACTCATTATGATACATTCTTCATGATTGATTACGCCCCACTTGGTATATTATAAAAGTATTTGCATATTTCGCAAGGCTGATTATAACGATATGTTGGGTAAAACTTAATTTGGAAAATTTGGAAGTATATAACGTTCACGGCCGCTTAAACGCCTAAAACCCCGGCTACAGCCGGGGTTTTAGAACAAATACACCCAAGACTGAAGTTTACTTCACGACTTTGGTGACGACACCAGCACCGACAGTGCGGCCACCCTCGCGAATTGCGAAGCGTAGTCCCTGCTCCATGGCGATAGGCGCCAGCAGTTTGACCTTGAAGGTGACGGTGTCACCAGGCATGACCATTTCCTTATCAGCTGGAAGCTCAACTTCACCAGTTACATCGGTCGTACGGAAGTAGAACTGCGGCTTGTAGCCCTTAAAGAACGGTGTGTGGCGGCCACCCTCTTCCTTGGTCAGGATGTAGACTTCGGAATCAAACTCGGTGTGTGGGGTGATAGTACCGGGCTTAGCCAGCACCTGGCCACGCTCGATATCGTCGCGCTCAATACCGCGCAGCAGCACGCCGGCGTTATCGCCAGCTTGGCCCTGGTCGAGAGACTTCTTGAACGCCTCGATACCGGTCACCACGCTCTTCTGCGTCGGTCGGATGCCGACGATTTCAACTTCGTCGTTGATCTTGACGATACCCTGTTCGATACGACCGGTTGCGACAGTACCACGGCCCTTGATCGAGAAAACGTCTTCGATAGGCATAATGAACGGCTTGTCGAGGTCACGCTGCGGCTCTGGTAGGTAGTCGTCCATAGCCTTGACGAGTTCCATGACAGCGTCTTCGTCGGCAGCAGAGCCTTCGAGAGCCTTGGTTGCAG
>CAYWOA010000039.1:0-8089 GCA_964459795.1 uncultured Candidatus Saccharibacteria bacterium
CATAAGCTGGGCACACGTTGAGCGCACCGCGTAGATTGGCACAAAAGTGTAACATTCATCAAGCTGGAGATACTATTCCTAGCTCTGATTCCGAGTTTCGTATTCTTTCTGGATTGCCCTGTCGACAGCGGCATCATCCGCGCGGTCGGCAGCGGTCTGGGTCTTATCCTTCAGCGCCAGTACCACGATGAGTGTGATGATAAAGCTGACAAACCAGCTGAGTACTAAAAATAGGATGAAGCTGTAGCCTTTTTTCTTTGCCAGGTACGCAGGCACAAAGGCCAATGTCACCCACAGAAAGATACCTAAGATGATAAAAAACATAGCCATATCTCCTTACGATTTACTTTTATGGTAGCACCCGGAGGGCATGCGCACCAGAGTAGGTTAATTACTGGCGCTTTGTCTGCTCAGAAGCCTGCCGATCCTGCGTCTGTTCGTAAGCGAGAATCTCGCGCTGCTTATGCTTGCTTTCGTCGATCTTGTCCTGGACGTACGATATGAGCGAACTAATGAGCCACATGAGAATGAGGTATACGAAGATAGCGAAGACGCCCGCAACACTAAAGTAGCCCGTCTCGCCGACTGGGTGCGCCGGGAAAATGGCGCGGAACGGATCGAGGTAGTCAGACGATACCTTGTACACAAACTGGACGAACGGCGTGTCTGGGTTGGCCGAGAAAAGCAGCAGGAACACGCCCAGGCCCAGGAAGATAACCCCTACGGTAACCCACGCGTACATGAGGTAGCAGGCGACCTTACTGATGCGCAGTGGCACCGGCGCTTTAATGTCGACAAGGTCTGCCGGCAGTTGTTTCTTGGATGTCTGAGATGTGGTTTGTTGTGTCATGGCACTCATTGTGCCAGCTTCGGGGCATGGGCGCAAGGACTTGTTGCGGCTGGCCTTCGGGGGTTCAGGCGTGGCCGGTGCGCTCCCGGTGCGGGCAGCCGGCCCAGCAACACGGGCGGCGCATGCCGGAAGATAGTTTCGATACCCCGACGGTGATGCGCCGTGCCCGCGTTTCGGCCTTCTTGGCCTCGGTAATCCAGCAAATCCACTCGTTACGCGCCAGCGGGGTGATGCCTTGCCACAGCGCTAGCACTTTGTCGTCTGCCGCCGTGAGGACCGCCGCCCAATCTGCCGGCACTGCCGCGTGCACCGTGCCACCTGCGAGTTTCTGCGTATTCATGTCTATGCAGTATAGCAGCCGCGTCGCGCCTTCTCTGTAGTCGCTCTGACTAACATGCGTTTTTACTTGTCATCTTGAGCGGAGCACAGCGAAGTCGAAAGATCTTCCCCTGATTTTTAGGAGATTTCTCGACTTCGCTCGAAATGACAGTAGGTGAAGTGCCTTAGGTCAGCCGATGGCCAGGTGAAGCAGCAACGAGTCATTCAATGACCGGCAGCGCCTCGGCCGGGACGTGCAGCGCACGGGCGAGTAGCTCTAGCTGCTGAAATTTGCCGTAGGGCACCGCCTCACCGTCCCGCGTGTAGATGCGGTAGTAGTGCGGGAAATGCACTGTCTCGCCCTTGAAGTTCTTGGCGGTGGTGGGGCTATCGATCCGCCGAACGTACCAGCCCTCCGGCAGCTCATCAATAATCCGCTGTAGCTTCGCATAGTGATTAAACGCCATACAAAATATTATAAACTCCCGGCGCTTCTTAAGCTCAAACTCCAACCAAACCCCTAGAAAAACAGAGGTTGAGGTAATATACTAAAGACCATGCAATTATGGGAGGCACTCGGGCACCACGTGGCCGCATGGCGTAATAACAATTATGCGTGTGACTTTCCTGCCGTTGCGGAAATACTGCAGTTTCAGCGTGATGAATCTGGTCAGCTCACATTTTTACGTGAGCCACAGTTTAAGGCACTCGAAATATATTGGTACCTTCGCGTGCAGCTTCGTACGCCAAAGTTCCTAGACCTATACAGCACACTATACAAAAAACCATCGGAAAAATTAGAAGCACTTGGAGTAAGTTCTTCTAATGATGTATTGGATTTTGCAAGTGTTGACGACTACATTAGGCACATTGCCAAACAGCAACACACTGCACTTTCAGAGTCGCTATCACTTGATTATGCCAGCTATATCTTGGCGCTAACAATGGGTGCGGGTAAAACGGTACTAATAGGCACGATTATAGCTACGGAATTTGCTCTTAGCTTAGAAACCAGCGATGAAAAGTTTATGAAGAATGCGCTCGTGTTTGCGCCCGGCACGACAATTATTGAATCGCTCAAAGAGATTAGTGTCATACCCTACAACAAGATCCTGCCGCCGCGACTTGCGAAGAAATTTCTGGCTAACGTCAAGCTCATCTATGCACAGACGGGCGACAAAGATATTCAAGCCCAAGAGGGAAGTTCATACAACCTCATCGTCACTAACACAGAGAAAATAGCGCTCAAAAAGCGCAGCATACGCAAGGGACAAACACAGTTCGATTTAGAGAATCTGCATAGGCAGGATGCGCTAATTGCCAATCAACGCTTAACCAAAATCGCCAGTTTACCATCTCTTGGCATATTTTCTGATGAAGCGCATCACACATACGGCAGTTCACTCGAAGCCGAGCTCAAACGCGTCCGGGAAACCATCAACCACCTACACAGAGAGACCAATCTGATCTGCGTGGTTAATACCACCGGCACGCCATACTCCGGAAGCCACACCCTTAAAGACGTTGTCTACTGGTACGGACTAGACCAAGGCATTAAAGATAACGTACTCAAAAGCTTGAGCCGCAGTATCAACGCCTATACTTTTTCCGATCAGTCGCTCGACGAAATTCTCGAGGATGTCGTGTCTGACTTCTTCAAAAAGTACAAAAGCACTCGACTCATCACTGGTCAGCAGGCAAAACTAGCGTTCTATTTCAAGAGTCAGGCGCATCTGAACGAATCACGCACAATAATTGAACGAGCACTTGCGAAGATTGGCGAAAGCCCATCGCTTGTTCTTATGAACACCCAGCAATCCAGCACTAAGGAAGTCGAGGAGTTCAAACGACTTAATGAGCCCAGCGCCTCCAAGCGCGTGATCTTACTGGTCGGCAAGGGCACCGAAGGCTGGAACTGCCCATCACTGTTCGCGACAGCGCTCATCCGTGAACTTACGAGCTCAAACAACTTCATTCTGCAGGCCTCCACGCGCTGCCTGCGACAAGTCGATGGCAACAGTCAGCCGGCCACCATATACATCGAGTCGCACAACCAGCGCGTACTCAATAGTGAGCTTCAGAAAACATTTGGCACCTCGCTGGCAGACCTAAACAACACCGAGCCCAAGACCCAAGAAGTAAACCTGGTCTTCCGCAAGACCACATACCCCAAGCTAGAGATAACGCGCACCGTTCGTCGTGTTGTTGGCGGCGAACGAATAAATGCGAATATTACTCTTGTGAAGCCAGACAGGACAGATGTACTTAAGTATTCTAAGGCTGTCCTGAGTCCTGTATCAGAGAAATCTGGCGTCATACTCAGCAATACCGGCGAGGAATCGACATTCACCATCACTGACGATTTCAGCGACATATACACTGCCGCACAGAAAATCGCAGCCAACTATCATCTTCCAATCGGCAAAATCTACAGGCAGCTCTCTAAGCTCTACAGCGATGACGTGCCACGCTCGCACGTAACACAACTATTCGAGCAAGTTGAGGCTCAAACCTCAAATTATAGAGAGGTAGAAGAGCAGATAACTGAGGCGCTCACCGTCATAAAATTCTTGGATGAGAATGGCGAGCCAACATTTAAAAAAAGTAGTGGGGGCTCATACTATCACACCATCCGCTACAGCAAAGATCGGGAAGAACTATTTGCAAAGCATGACGATTACATAGGGCGTAATCCTGCCGACTTCGGCTTTCACTACAATCCATATAACTTCGATTCCCGGCCGGAAAAGGAGTTCTTGGGCGACATGCTTGAACGCCTACAGCAGAAGCGAGACGAAATCGAAGACATCTATTTCACGGGGGGCATCACCGACCCATCAAAAACAGACCTGCACTTCGAATACAAGGGTGAGGACGGTCGTTTTCACCGATACTATCCTGACTTTGTAATCGTCAAGAAGAGCGGCGAATTCCTCATCGTCGAAGTAAAAGCCGCCGACAAGCAGGGCGACCCCGAAGTGCAAGCCAAAGCCAAGGCCGTCGAACACCTAGCAAATATCCCAGCCAATAAGTTTAAGTACCATATTTTGTATGCCGATTCGGTAATACCCGATACGCAATTAACTGATATAGTGAGTAAGCTGGAGAAAGTATGAGTGATAAAAAACTGAAGATTCAGAAAGTTAAAGGGCGAGCGATGCTGTATTGGGTGGGCAAGAAGCCCATCGAAGCTGTCGAAAGCTATCCGGCGCAGCTAGTGGAAACTGTTGGCGACGTGAAGCCACTCGAAACACCGAACTACGACGCGCTGGAAAAAGACTGGAGCAATTTGCTGTTCCACGGTGACAACAAAGAAATCCTCAGCACTCTACTAACCAACGGCTTCCGTGGGAAGATAGACCTCATCTACATCGACCCGCCGTTCGATAGCAAGGCGGATTATGTCCGCAAAGTTGAGCTACGAGGTATGAAAGATAAACTCAGCGGCGAAGAACAAACCGCCATCGAGCAAGTGCAGTATGAAGATATTTGGGCGAATGACAATTACCTGCAGTTCATGTACGAACGCCTGATACTGCTCCGAGAGCTTCTGAGTGACAAAGGTAGCATCTACCTGCACTGCGACTGGCACAAAAGCCACCTCTTGCGGATGCTTATGGACGAAGTGTTCGGTGACGGCAACTTCGTGAACGAGATTATATGGCAATACAAATACGGTGCCCGGGGTGACAGCGCATTTGGCCGTAAACACGACACAATCTTCCTGTACGCCAAAAGTCCAGCCTATACCTTCAACATGCACGACGTTCGTGTTGAGCACGAGCAAAAATCATTGGAAATGAACTTCAAGAAAATCGATGAAGCCGGACGTCGGTATCGTGAAGGCAAGTGGAAAGACGGTAAGATCTACCGCTATTACGCGGACGAGGGCAGAACACCCGATGACGTATGGTCTGACATCAACTCGATACACCAAGCCTCTCCAGAGCGCACTGACTACCCGACGCAAAAGCCCGTTGATCTGCTTGAGCGCATTGTCAAGGCATCGTCCAACGAGGGAGACATCGTGCTCGACTGCTTCTCTGGATCGGGTACCACTTTAGTCGCGGCAAACAAGCTGGGCAGACACTGGATAGGTGCGGATATCAACAAGGGTGCGATTCAGACAACGATGAAATGCCTACAAAGTGACCAAAAAGGAGCACCAAACATTCTTCATTATCTGGTCAATAACTACGACTTCCAGCAAATCAGTGCGCTGCGTGCCATTATTGTCGAAAAATATGGTGTCGAGGAGAGTAAGACAGACGCCTACTTCGACGGAACAATCGGTAACCGACTGGTGAAAATTGCCGAGCTCAACAAGCCTATTACAAAGTTGGATTTGCAGGGCATTATCGACGAGCTCAAGAACAGACCAGAAGAGGACAGGGACATCTTGCTTATTGGCAGCGGCAAAGAGCTGGGCGTGGACGCAATGTTAGCGGAGCGTCAGCAGTTACATGGGGCTGTCAATAATATCGAAGCAAAGGACATACAGAAAGATGGCATTATTGTAGCCGAGCCAGCAGAAGCCGATGTGGCTATCAGCAAAAAGGGCGACAAGTTGTCGGTGAAGATCAATAGCTATCTCTCGCCAACAATCATCAAGCGGCTTGATCTCGACCGCTCAATTTTCGGCGAGCATATCCGAGACTTCCGCGCCCAAATTGACACCGTGATGATAGACACCGATTACGACGGCAAGACGTTCAATATCGCTCGTGCCGACGTACCCGAGCGCAAACAAGACTTCGTAGTGGGCGAGTACGAACTTGACGTACCGAAAACCAGCAAGAAAGTGGCCGTAAAAATCACCGACATGCTCGGCGAAGAAACACTTGTGACTTTTAGCCTCTAAAATAGCAACGTAGCGACTAGATATCTTGTTCGCGGAAGACAACGTGGCGGTACCAGATGAAGTTCCAGACCATCGTGACGGCAGTGGCGACGACCTTGGCAGCGATGGTCGCCATGTGACTATGCGAGGTGAGCGCTGTGATGCCGCCGATGATCAGCGGCTGCAGCACCCAGAGGCCAATGAGCGTGACGACCAGAAACCGCACGAGTGAACCGGGAGCGGCAAAGGTGTAGCGGCGATTCAGCGTAAAGCTGGTGAGCAGACCCAGTGAAGTCGAGACGAACGTAGCCGGCAAATAGGGCACACCCAGCATGACCATCAGGCTGAAGCTGCCGATATCGACGAGCGTATTGATAACACCGATGAGCCCGAACGAGACCACTTGGCGGCGGAGGCTGTGCATAGCGGCCACTATAGCACGCGGCAGCTGCGAGCGGGCTGAGACATAGCCATACGTCCAGCTATTTTTCAGTATGATTCCCCCATGCTAGGGGCATGAAAACTTCACTAGCAACTGCGGGTACGCTGCCTATGCTCGGTGTAGACACCGCCGAGGCGGTGCTGCAGCCGCCATTTCCAGCCATCGATAGACCGGTAGTCGAGATTGTGCTGCCAGTGCATAATGAAGCACACATACTTGAAACTCAGGTAACGAAGCTGGTTGACTACTTGGCGGCGCGGCTGCCGTACCGCTACCAGATCACCATCGCCGATAATGGTAGCACCGACGAAACGCTGCGGGCGGCGGCAGAGGTAGCGCAATCGCTCAAACACGTGCGGGTCGTGGCGACGAAAGAGGCAGGTCGGGGTCGCGCGCTCAAACAGGTTTGGCAGAGCAGCTCGGCTGACATTCTCGCGTACATGGATATCGACCTGTCGACCGGGCTGGATGATTTCCTGCCACTGGTGGAGCCACTGGTGCGCGGCGAAGCGGGCGTGGCTATCGGTACGCGGCTGCACAAACAATCCCAGACCACCCGCGGGGTAAAGCGCGAAATTATCTCACGGACGTACAACCGAATCATAAAATGGAGCACGGGGATCCACGTGAGTGACGCCCAGTGCGGCTTCAAGGCCGTGCGGCGCGATGTCGCCGAGAAACTACTGCGACGAGTGCGTGACAATGAGTGGTTTTTCGACACTGAGCTGCTCATAAAAGCAGAGCGGAGCGGCGTGCCGATTCACGAGCAACCGGTCAGCTGGATAGAGGACAAAGATAGCCGCGTCAAGATCGTCCGCACCGCCGTCGACGACCTGAAAGGTCTGCACCGGGTCAACAAAGAGCTGGATAAGCGCTCGGCTCTCGAGCGCCTCACATTACCGGTGCTGCTGACGCTGACCGGCGCGCTGTATCTGTTTGGGGCGATGCAAAACGGCATGGCCAATAGCTACTACGCGGCGGCCGTGCAAGCCGCCAGCCAGAACTGGACCGCCTGGCTGTTTGGCTCGCTCGACGGGGCTAATTACGTCTCGGTCGACAAGCCGCCGCTCGCCACCATGGTGATGGGGCTCTCGGCCCGTATCTTCGGGTTTTCGAGCTTCAGTATGCTGCTGCCGAGCGTCATCGCCGGCGTGATTTCAGTCTGGCTGCTGTACGCCATCGTACGACGGCACTTTGGTTTCAAAAGCGCCGTGATAGCCGGCGCCACACTGGCACTTACGCCCGTCGCAGCACTGATGTTCGGCTTCAATAACCCCGACGCATTGCTCACCTGTATGCTGACGGCCAGCGCCTATACCTTCCTGCGCTCGCTCGAAGGCAAGCGGCCACTGCTGTGGCTCGGACTAGCGGGCCTTTTCACCGGGCTGGCTTTCAACACCAAAATGCTACAGGGCATGATGGTGCTGCCGGCCATGGTCATCGTCTATCTGGTTTTCGCGAAGCCGCCGGTGGTCACAAGGGCACTGCACGTACTTTTTGCGGGGGTAGTTACGGCCATTTCGACGTTCTGGTGGTCTGTGCTGGTGTGGCTGACGCCGGCCGGCCAGCGGCCGTGGGTCGGTAGTACGAGTGATAACAGCATTTGGAGCCTGATATTCGGCTACAACGGTTTCGGGAG
>CAYWOA010000040.1:0-7702 GCA_964459795.1 uncultured Candidatus Saccharibacteria bacterium
TACGCGCTACCAACTGCGCCACACCCCGACGATATTTATCCCTAACTACTTAAAGTATAGCGCATCTAAGCCGTGAGCCTCACGGTCACCTTCGGCGACCCCGTCGCCACATCTTTGCAAACCAGTTTGCAAGAGTGGCCCCCCTTGCGAAGCACCACCGGCGCTTCTCACCCCAGCCGTACGCATTTGCCAACTGCGCCACACCCCGACATTACTTCATTATTCTACACTATCCCCGTTCTTGAATAAGTGGAACTCACATGCTAACAAGCAACCTTCGGCATGATGACTGAAAATCTAAATTTAGTTTAGATTTGAAACGGAGGGGCCAGGCCCCTCCCCTATTTTGCAAGCGCTGGGCGCCAACGTGATTAACCCTGAAAAGATTCAAGGTGGGTCCCCGCACACTGTGACCACAGTCGCAGTAAATATTGGGCTCCCGTATGATTAGTATTCAGATAATCATATGTTGGCCACCTGGGTTTCCAACGGATGACCAGGCATACCCAGCCTCTATAGTATAACGCATTTCCTCTGTTGTGAGACTTGTGCAAGCTGAGCCTCGTCATATATACTACCGTCACGATGACTATCATGTTTGTCCAGACGGGTGGAACCATAGATAAGGACTACCCTACCAGCGATACCAATCACGGTTACTTCTTCGAGATCGGTGAGCCAAGCTTCCTAAGAATTCTTGAGCGTGCAGACCCCGATCTTTCGTATAAGGCAATGACCGTGCTTCGCAAGGACAGTCTAGATATAACTGATAGCGACCGGCAGAATCTCTACGATGCCATCGCCGGCCTCAAAGAAGACCGCATCGTCATTACCCATGGTACCGACACCATTTACGAATCAGCGCAGAAACTGTCAAGCATAAAGGGTAAAACTATCGTTGTCACGGGTTCACGCTTGCCAGAGAAATTTTACGATTCTGACGCCGAGTTCAATGTTGGTATGGCGGTAGCGGGTGCACAGGTTTTGTCACCCGGCATCTATATTGCACTTTACGGCCTCATCACCCCCTGGGATAAGTTCAACCAGAGTAGATAACAACCGCCCAAGCAACCGCTTATGCGCCTAGACAAACTACGGCAGCCATCCCAGCACGGCTTGGTTCAAGCTACCGATGAAACCGCCAAAACCAGCAAGCATGATCAGCGCGATAATGATGAAGAAGCCGTACGGTTCGATACGTTCCATGAAATCTTGCATCTGTTCGGGGGCGAACGCATAGAGTACACGCGAGCCATCCAGGGGCGGGATTGGGATGAGATTGAAAACGAAGAGCGCGACATTGAGCTGGATAAAGATCGCAACTATCTGGCCACCTAGGCTGTCGGTGTTTATGCCGTGGAGCAACAGTGCCGCTATAAAGGCCATGACTAGGTTCACGAGTGGGCCAGCGAGCGCAATGAGCGCCGCCCCAAACTCGCTAAAGCGCACCCGTCTCGGGTCAAACGGCACCGGCTTAGCCGCCATGACGATGAAGCCGAAGAATGCCCAGGCAACCGCCGGGAGAATAACCGTCGTGAAAGGGTCGATGTGCTGCAACGGATTCAACGATATTCTACCCTCGTCCCGTGCTGTTGTATCACCAAGCAAATAGCCGACATACGCATGCATAAATTCATGCACCGTCATGGCAATCAAGATGCAACCAATCACAACCGCAAAGCTAGCTACTGTACCAAGTTCCATACCTTCCTAGTATAGCAAGCCGTTGACTTACCAGCTGAAAATCTGTACAATTACTCCTCGAATTAGGAGAAATCATGCAGAAATGTGAACTTACCGGCAAAGGCAAGCAGTACGGCAGCAATGTCAGCTTTTCGCAGCGCCATACGAAAAAGGTCTGGAAGCCAAATTTGCAGTACAAGACCATCGAGGTCGACGGTAAAAAAGTCAAGCTGAAGATCAGCACCCAGGCTATACGCACCCTCAAGAAAAAAGGCATCATCGCCTCATAGTAAAGTCCCGGACCAAACCGGGACTTTTCATTTTTCATTAGTACAGCTACTGGGTACTACATTTAACGAGTGCTATTACCCGGTACACGCTGGGCGTGTTCTTTCGCACCGAATGTGGGTTTTTGCAGCGGGATGTATTTAGCTCTTCTCGAGAATGATGAGCTGTGTTGTATCCGTCATCTCTGCTACCTTGAGCTGAAGCTTTTTGGTTGTTTCCTTTGGCTCCATGCCGAGCGTCTTTAGCACTTCGTCTAGTGGCTGCTGCGGCACCGGGAGCTTCAGATCTTTGTCTGCATAGTGTGTCAGTATGACCAGCTTCGGCTCAACCTGCTTAATGATTTGCAGGGCACCAACAGCATCGAGCGTATAGCCGTGGCCACCGACCGGCACACACATGACATCCACCAGACCGATATCTTCAAGTTTCGTTTCGCTGAATTTCGGAAATACGTGTCCCGTCACGAGCACTTTTGTATCACCGACCGTTATCTTGTACATGGTTGCGCTGCGTGCTTTTTCTTCATCAGTATGAGCGCGTGTTTGTAACCCATAGATATTTACACCGTTAACCTCATATTCGCCGGGCATATCGATAGTAATTTTTGCACCCGGCATACTACTGGGGTGAGCGACTGTAAACAGGCATATGTCGCCGTCTCGGGTCACGGCCTTTCCGCCGAGCTCTGCAAGTGTATCATCGATAATAATCCTCGCCTGTTTATTGGAGAGCACCAGGCAATTTGCACCGTAAAACTGTATATCCATCTGTTCCTCCTAGCTTAGTAGCCCGGGCTTATCGAGCAAGATTTGTTTCTTTGCAAGTAGCACATTGGCGGTAAATCTGTCTTTTATCTGAAGGCGGTAGCGAAACTCTTCGAGAGAGAACACCGTGTAACGCAGTTCTTTGCTTTCCTGCTCCTCAAGACTCGTAATGTATTTCTGCAGCGCGTTCGAGTTGACATTGCCAACGATCAGGACATCGACACCGCTCGACTCATCCCGCGTAAACTGTCCCAGCAAACAAGCTATTTCGACATTACCAAGTTGCTTCAGCTCATCAGGCTCTTCGATCACTGGCTCAGCAAGCACGGTCTCAACCTCAGGTTCATCACCCGCCTTGCTACGCGCCGCTTTACTACTGGCCTTGCGCGGTTTACGCCCGCCAAAGATCTCCCGGAGCGCACTGTAGTACAGATACTTCTGGTTTACCTCATAGTACACTTTGTTGTTACTCGAGTCGCTCGTAATGATACCCACGTTCAGTAAATTAGCTAGCTCGCGCCGTACTGAATTGATTTGCTCATCAATCTTCCGCGTAATCTCACGTACGTAAAATGAGCGGTTCGGGTTCTCGTAAAAAAGGTGTAGTAGCTTGACCCGAGTTTTTGAGCCGAAGAGTTGCTCTACCATCTGCCCAGTACCTCCTTGTACACTTCCAGTATACAGTGTAGCAGGTTGCGCAGCCGAACAGAAACCCTATTTGTTCAAATGTGTTGTCACAATATCTACAGCTTCACTGGGGTCAGATAGCCAGTGAATACTATTATTACGCCTGAACCAGGTGCGCTGCTTTTTGGCGAGCTGCAGTGAATCACGGATGATAGCTTGCCGCGTTTCTGCAAGTGTTTTGCCCGCATGAAAGTAGTCTTTCCACTCACGGTACCCAATGCCTTTCATCGGCTCTACGTCCCAGCCGTAGCTCTTAGACAACTGCCGAACCTCATCCTCCAGGCCGGCGGCAAGCATCGTATCGACACGTCTTTCTATGCGCCCTTCGAGTTCATCACGCGGCACTAGCAGACCTATCACGCAGGTGCTAGCCCGCAAAGGTTTCCGATCTGGCCGTACGCCGCGGTTCTCGATATGCCTGACAATTCGGCGTTTATTACGGATGTCTATGCCATTCATATCAAGTCCAAGCTCCTCGGCGTACCCCAGAAGTTCCGGGAGCTCCATGGTATTCAGCTTGGCACGCTCGGACAGATCTGCGCTATCGAGAAAGCTATAGCTGTACAAAATACTATCAATATATAGTCCACTGCCACCCACCAAGATCGGCAGCCTACCCCGCTGCAGAATATCCTCGATAACCGAAGATGTCTGTTCTTTAAACAGAGCTGCGCTGTAGCCCTCACCAGGATCTGCAATATCAAGCAAGTGATGCGGTACAACTTCTCTGTCCTCACGGCTCGGTTTCGCTGTGCCGATATCGAACCCTTTGTACACCGTCCATGAGTCAGCACAGATAATCTCGCCGTTTAGTCGCCGAGCCAGCTCCATTGCAAGCGCCGACTTACCACTCCCCGTCTCTCCGACGACGACAACGAGAGGTCCTGGTTGGATTTGGGAGTGTACCACGCTAGAGTAGCTCCTGCTGCGAGGGTTCAGTGCCACCAGGCCACCAGAGTAGGCTATGCACATCAACCCACCCATCGATCACCTCGACACCCTCAGCCCGCAAATGTTCAGCGTGACCGGTTCGGCCACCAGGGTAGCCACTCGCCAGGCCGCCCTGTTTATTCACCACCCGCTGCCACGGCAATTCCGGGTCGCCAAAGTGAGCGATGCCACCCACAATCCGCGCCGCCCTTGCGTTCCCACACAGCGCAGCCAACTGGCCATAGGTCATCACCCGCCCGCGTGGAATCTGCGCCACCAGCGCCTCCACCCGCAAACGAAAACTAGGATCCGATTCCATCGAAGTACTCCTGCACAGCTGTCCAGTTCATGCAACGGACAACACCGTCAGGCAGCCTCTCTGATCGCTGATGTTTATAATTACCAAATAAGATTGCCTGTACTCCGTTGTCGAGCGCAGACCGACAATGTTTTAGCTGATCATCGATAACAAAATTAGCACCCAGTTGACGAAGTAGTTCCCCTTTTGTTCGCCGATAGCTATCCGGCGTTATGTCATCATAAAAGCCGGTAAAGTGGATGTTCACAAAGATTCCCGCAAAATTTTCCTCAAGCCACTGGAGTGTTTCATGCTTAGTTTTCGAACGACGTGATGTGACAATAACAAGCTTGTACCGTTCGGCTAGTTTCTGCAGAGCCTCATGCCCCCTTTCTATCAGACGATAACTGCTGACGATACCCGGCTGGTGCAAAATATCCGCGCGTCGTTCAGTCTCACCCAGGTCAACACCCCACAGTTCACCCCAATGCTCCTGATATTCATCAAGTGACAAACTATGGCCCCAGTGCTCATTGCTATAGTCAATAATGAACTCGGCCTCAGCGGCCAGTACGTCATCGATATCGACTGCAATCGTCTGCTTCTTCATAGCGCTGAAAACTATAACGATGTCTTGGTCACACGGGCCTTAGCCTCATTAGCAATAGTGCCCAGCAGCTCCTGGACGGTGTACGTCTTGCCCTCGTGACCTTCATACACTGCCAGGTCTCCACGGATGCGCACACTCAGCTCACCACCGCCAATTTCCCTCTCGCCGATAACAACGCTGTACGGCACCTTGGCCATCTCGGCCGCCCGGATTTTCTTGCCAACCGATTCGTTGGTATTGTCGACGCCAACGCGCAGCCCGAGCTCTTTGGCCTGCAGCTGCATCTTGGCCGCGAACTCCACCGTAGGCTGCTCTTGGTTCACCGTGATGAGCCGCAATTGCTCCGGCGCACACCACACCGGGAACTTACCAGCGGTATGTTCGATGTAGACGCTCAGGAACCGCTCGATAGAGCCCAAGATGGCACAGTGCACCATCACCGGACGCTGAGCTGTACCGTCCTCAGCGGTATACTCCAGCTTAAACCGCTCCGGCTGCACAAAATCCAGTTGCACGGTCGCAACCTGATGCTCGCGGCCGATAGCATCTGTCGCCATGAAGTCGATCTTCGGCCCATAAAACGCCGCTTCGCCCTCAGCCTCAAAAAACTCCAGTTCATTCTGCTCAGCTAGCCTACGAATGTTGGTCTGGGCCTCGTCCCATAGCTTCTGCTCACCGAAGTATTTATCACTGTCATCACGGAAGCTGAGCCGTGCCCGCAATGTCATGCCAAGCACGGTGTACAACTCTTTGATATCGGTCACCAGTGCACCCACCACCTGTTCAACCTGATCCGGACGAACATAGGCATGGCTATCATCCTGGGTAATGCTACGCACCCGGCTTAGGCCACCCAATTCCCCAGTCTTCTCATCACGGTACACAGTGGTCGTCTCGAAGTATTTGATAGGCAAATCTCGGTAGCTCCGGGGTTGCGACGCATAAATCTGATTATGGTGGGGACAATTCATAGGCTTGAGCGCAAACTCATCGCTCGTTTCCTGGCTCTTAACCAGAAACAGCTCGTCGCCGAACTTATCCCAGTGCCCCGACACTTTGTAGAGTTCGGTCTTCGTAATATGCGGAATGCTTACCCGCTCGAAGCCGCTACGCACCCGTAGTTCCTCGGCAAATTTGGTCAGCTGCTCTCGTAGCACCGTTCCGCGCGGCGTAAACAGGGGTAATCCAGACCCCACCAGATCACTAAATACGAATAAATCGAGCTCCTTGCCGAGCTTGCGGTGATCTCGCTTCTTGGCCTCCTCCAGCATGTCTAGATACCGACGCAGTTCCTTGGGCGTTGCAAATGCTACGCCGTAAATTCGCTGCATCTGCGCGTTCTTTTCATTGCCTCGCCAGTAGGCACCCGCGACGCGCATCAGCTTGAATGCCCCAACCTTACCCGTTGATTCGACATGCGGCCCCCGACACAGATCGGTAAAATCACCATCTCGGTAAAACGATACGTTTTCAACCGCCGCATCACCTTCGGCAATCGTACCAAGTTCTGCTGCATCCAAATCCTTGGCTACCGTCGTACCTGCCCGCTTGAGGTCGTTCAGGAGCTCCTCTTTATATGGCTGTCCAGCTTCTTTCGCCCAGCCAATAGCCTCGTCGACCGGTTTTTCGAAACGCTCAAAGGGCACATTTTCCTCTATAATTTTTTGCATTTCGGCCTCAATCTTCTCGAAGTCGTCCTCAGAAATCTTAGTTTCTGGCCCCAGATCGACATCGTAGTAGAACCCATCGCCCACCACGGGCCCCACCCCTAGTTTCACCTCCGGCCACAGGCGCTGCACTGCTCCGGCCATGATATGCGCCAGGCTATGGCGCATCGCATACAGATTGTCTTGATTCTCTCCCATGAGTTTCTCCCGGTCACAAGTGACACCGATTTATCTATTTAAAATAAAAAACACGCATTGATGCATCGAAAACATCTTCTTGCGTGCCCGGGTCCTTCATTGCCCTTACGGCGAGGAAGGAGGTTCCACCTAAGCATTTTACTCTTGCGACCCATGGTTATCGTACCCTGTCGCCTGTGCCAAACGAAGCTCCGTGGTTGGTGAGTCCACGTCAACGCTTATAAATCATTGTACGCCAGACGCAGACAAAACAAAACGCTTGGACATTCTCGCAATGATATCCAAGCGTTACTTGTGCGGTTAAAACCTCTCGGCAAAACCTCACCTCAACAGCTAGTATAAACCACCTAGCAGTATTTTGCTAGCCCTTTTTGCGTCGTTTTGCTTGTGCTTCTGTGGAAAAGTGGATAACTCATATTCCCCGCTTTTATACCGTCTGCGGCATACGCTATGATGAGCCGCCGGAATATTGTCATAGACATCTATGACGGATTGGTGAGCTCTCCTCGGCAAGTTTCACGATTATATGTCTACAGCGACGCGAGAGCTTATGGACGTGGCCCTGCTTGCCAACAGG
>CAYWOA010000041.1:0-7645 GCA_964459795.1 uncultured Candidatus Saccharibacteria bacterium
GCAGGGTTGTCGCTGCGACGTTGCAGTTCATCTCAGGCATACTTCCCAGCTGCCGGCCGAGCTCTTCGTACATGATTTCAGGCAGCTCACCGTCGCTGTGTTGAATGTACGGCTTGACGCCGCTCCCTTCAAAAGGGGTGTAGCTGTAGAACTTACCCGAGATAGCTTCTTCTACCTGTTTATCCGTTGCGTTCTTTGGCAGCCCCAGCCGCGCCTTAGTGCTTGCTTCAACGGCGTCCGTCGGGACGTGGTACGACCCGTCGGTTAGGGTGAATCGCCCGGCTGCTTTACCAGTTTCCGTGCTCTTTTTTAAGTAGTAGCGAAGACGCGGCTGCGTGCCTCCTAGCTGGTCAAACTCGTCAGTGTACTGCTGGCTGACGGTAACGCTGTAGGAGGTGTCCGCATAGTGGGCAACGGTATCGATAGGAATGACTATGGCCGGATTGCTTTCATCAACCAGTTGGGCGGCCACCACGCTGTAGCCATCGAGCCGAGGAAGACTGGTAAGATCCCCATAACGTGAGAGCGATGTGAGCACGGCAAAATCAGGTTTCATAGTTTCTATGGCCCCTGGGGTGCTGTCTAATCGCACGGCGTCCGGCCTAACCTCCTCAGATGGGCCATACTCAATCGTTATTTTTCGATTGTCTCCGTCGGCAGTGCTAGGCAGGTACTGTAGCCGCGCCTCATCGTAAATACCGGTATACCAATATCCGGCCGGAGATTTCCCGGTAAGCGGTGTGATATGGTAAAGCTCTTGATTGAAGGTCGGCGGTACATCACCGATGCCCGGATTGTCGCTTCTGCCTATGAGGACTGAGGGTGGAACCTGAATATACTTCGCAGCGTCTCCAAGGAGCGAGCTGTCAAGAACCTCATCGCTCCATGCTTTCGGCGGCTGAACCCCGAGTCGTAATGCCGCACTGGCTACTCCTGCCTGAAATTGAGTATTTCCGTCGTAGATATCTGATAGCACGCCCTCAAATGCTGCTTGGGTCTCAAGACTCCGATTGCCATCTAATGTTGCGGCCAGCAGCGCATCGTTGTCGCACAAACCGTAACCCGTTCTGTCGTCGTATGGGGATAAAGCATCTGGGTGCGCCGCCTGCCACTCCTGGGCCGTGGTATCGCAGGCTGCGGTTACGTTTTCATATACTGTATTCCATGCTGCCGTCAGGCCGCTCTGAGCACCGGCGCCGACGGCGAGTGCTATGATGCCCCCAGCAACTTTCAAAACCCCGCGTTCAATTTTGCGCCCGGTACGATACAAATACACATCTGGGTCACCGGTCTTACCCGCTCTCACTCCACGTTCCCCGGGCAGTAACTCGAGCGTCGTGGGCGGCGGCGTGTGATGTGAACCGGTAGATACATGGCCCGTGCTAGCCGTTGGCGGCTGATCGACCTGCTCCGCATCGTCCAGCAGGTGCACGTAAATCGCGAAGAGCGCATCTTTCCGGCGCTCCTCAGGTGTGCGTCCCTGTTCTTCGCTCAGAGCCCGCTCGATCAGTGCTTCTTTGGTCTCGGCTTGACAAAATGCAGGGATAGACTGGCTAGCCGCCCAGTTGCTTTGCGGCGGCAGGCCCTCACGGTACCGCGCATTGCCAGAGATATGGACCACTCCGCCGGTAATAGTAAACGCCGATGTCTGGATACCTCGCTGTCTCCCGTCTCGTTCTTCTTTAACAACGAAATCGAGGGGCATCTCGCCATCAAGGTGCTGGATAATTTTTCGCTGAGTCGCATTCCGTAAGGCCAACTTACTGGTTTCGCCTGTATGCATTCGGTTCAACGCTGCGCTGAGCTCAGGTATGCCAGCAATGTGTATGAGACGAGCCAGCAGCGTGCTGTCCTGCTCGCTATGAAGCTTTTCGGCGACCTTTTTCGCCTGCTCAATGGTGCAAATTACCATCTCATCGTCGAGTCTGTCATCGAACAGCGACAGAGCGCCGACGGTATGCTTGAGATTTCTCTTTGCATCCGAGATGACACTTTTGCCGTCCTTGAGCACGCCGAACTCAGAACTTCCTTCTGGCAGCCCCAACCGTCTGGCACTAAAGGCTACTCTCGGTATGTCATGCTGCTCCATGTAGTCGATGATTTTGTTCAATCTGCCGGCTTCATCGGCAGGCTCATCGGCGAGGTCCAATCCGTACCAGCGGAGCAGGTCGCCGCCGCGGCGCTCTGGCGCACGGAAATAGTCGACGGATTCATTCAGTTCACCTCGAATCTCTGCTTGATACCGGGCTGATTGCTCTTGCTTCTTAGAGGATCGGTGTCTACTGAGGCCATTCACTACGGCCGCCGTCGTCAAGAACGGTACGCTGTAGATGACGCACGGCACAGCGTCCTGAGGTCGCAAGAAGGCAACCTCCGACCCAAATGTGCCCATAAACACGCTCGCCGACAGCGCCCCATAGGTGAGTAATGCTTGGCCTCGTCCCAGGCGCCCCGCAATATCAAGCGCGTCGCCGTGTTGTGCGATTTGTTCACTGGGGGCGGCGGAAGATTGTTTCATGCATATATTTTAGCATAAATATGTAATAATACAATACATATATCAGGGGTCTGTAATGACTTTTATGCCACTATCTGCCTAGCGTTCATATAAAAAATTTGTGTACAAAAACACAATATATAGCGTATTGACTATTTCATAAGCACTATATACAATAATACGTACAGTTTTACTAAGTCGTCTCTCAAACCAAAACTGCACCAACAAAATTAACCAAAGGTATAACCAAGTGGAGGGTTATCTCATGGTCAAAAACATAACTATCTTTACCACCAAAACCTGCGCGTACTGTCCGATGGTCAAGCGGTATCTCGCAGCCAAAGGCCTGAATTACGATGAGGTAAACCTCGACGAGCAGCCGCATCGTCAGCAAGAAGCACTCGCCATTTCCGGCGCCTTGACAGTACCGGTCACCGTCGTTACGAGACAAGATGATAGCCGCGAAGTTGTTGTTGGCTATAACCTAGCCAAGCTGGCACCGGCCATTACCTAGCGATCATGTACCATTGAACAGTGATCATTGATCATTGATCATTCATTTCGCATTGATCAATGATCATTTGTTGTGCTGATTCCTACATACTTTTTAAAATAAAAATCTCGGGATCGTTTCGTACCAATGGTAAAGGAAAAATGATACAGTAATGATCAAAGATCAAGGAGAAATGGTCAAGGAGGCTGAGATGAGCAAGTCGACGGGAGAGAACAGGCACGATGTCGTGATAGTGGGCGCCGGACCGGCTGCCCTGAGCGCGGCCATCTATACGACGCGAGAAGATATCGACACACTATTATTTGAGAAAGGTGTGCCCGGCGGGCTTGCGGCCGTTACCGACTGGGTGGATAACTACCCAGGCTTCCCAGAGGGCGTGGCAGGCCTAGAGCTGGCGGGCAATTTGCAGAAACAGGCTGAGCGTTTCGGTGCTGTCATTGAGTTCGGCGAAGTCACGGCGCTGCACGACGAGGGCGCCTGGAAGCGGCTTGAAACTACCTCTGGTGATGTGTATGCCAAGACGGTGCTGATCGCCACCGGCAGCGATTATAAAAAGCTCGGCATCCCCGGCGAGGCGGAGTATTACGCCCGCGGTGTGCACTACTGTGCGACTTGCGATGGTGCATTCTACCGCGATAAGCGGCTCGTCGTCGTCGGCGGCGGCAACTCGGCCGTTCAGGAAGCAATGTTTCTGACCCGTTTCGCTACTCACATCGACCTGCTTGTGCGCAGCAAACTGCGTGCATCCGATGTCCTGCAAAAAGAACTCAAGAAATTTGTCGCTGACGGCAAAATTACCGTGCATCTTGGCACGACGACAGACGAAATCGTCGGTGACAAAGATGGTAAAGTCGTGAAAGTTGCCGGTACCACTGCAGCGAGCGGCGAAAAAGTCGAAATCGAAACCGACGGCGTGTTCATCTTCGTTGGTCTCAAGCCAAACAGCGAATTTCTGGGCGGTCAGCTCGACACCGATAAAATCGGACTCATTAAAACGGATGAGAATCTCATGTCGAGCGCAAAGGGTGTCTTTGTAGCCGGCGATATTCGGTCACACGCCACCATGCAAGTCGCCAGCGCGGTTGGCGAGGGTGCTACCGCCGCACTCAAGATCCGCGAATACCTCGAAGGCCACACCGACATCCAACTCGAAGTCTAGTCTCTCCCGCCGTCTCCATACTCTCCGTCATTCCGAGCTTCGCCAAAGGAATCTTCCCACTCCCCGTCATCTCGACCGCCTCACCCCCTGTCATATCGACCGAAACGGAGAGATCTCACCATCGCTCCCTGTCATCTCGAGCGAAGCCGGCATCCCCACACTTTCACTTGACTAAGCTCTCGCAGACGCGGGCTTTCGCGCCCGCCCGGCGACCAGCTTTTTTCGTGGCAAAAAAGCTGGGCAAAAAAGCCAGGCCCACTTACGACTTCTTGGCGTGAAGATGTTGCTAGCCAGCACAATCGCCACTCGAGAAAACGCGAGATGGCTTTATAGATTGTGCCGAGCTACAACACTTCAGCCAGGCAGTCTCCAGAAGGGCCAGCTTGCGCTCCTTTTCGCCCTCTATCCCTGCAGACATTCTGAGGCCATGCTCGTTAATCAGCCTCTCTGTTATCTAGCCGTCCATTACCAGTATCGGATGACTAGCCCACCGAGCGCGGTCGCTACAGCTCGGTGTAGCCTTCGTAGTAGTCGTAGATGATACGTTCGCGCGGGGTGCCGCTGGCTTCGAGCGCATCGCCCAGTGTTTCGACGAACGTCTGGCTGCCCGAAAGGTACAGCAGGCCACCAGGCGCGAGCAACTCGGTTATGTGGTCAATGGTTAGGCGGTCCGGATATACCTTGTCGACACGGCTTACTATCTGGGCGTCTTCGGGAATAAGTTCCGACAGGGCACTATCCGTACGTCGCCGCGTCCACACAAGCGAGACAGGGTGTGAGAGGTTAGACCTCGCACACTCATTGAGCATTGAGATATATGAGGCGATGGCGATACCTTGGGCGACGAAAACGAGTGGGGTGGTGGACAGTCGAGGCAAGATAGTATCGCCAAGCGGCTCGCTCATGTGCATCTGGTCACCTGGCTGTAATTCGCTCAGTGGCCCCTTAAAAACACTGAGCGGCTGGTCGAGGCGCACGATAAAGCGAATGACCCCTTCGCTTGGGTGCGACGTCAGCGAAAAGGTGCGGTACTGCTTGCCGCGTGGATCGTCGAGGTGAGATAGAAACGTGAAGCGTGCGTACTGCCCAGGTACATACTCGAGCGGTGCCTCTGGCCGGAACGTATACTCCCACGCTCCAGGTGCCACTTCACGTCGACCCATACACACCACTTTCATATCATCAGTCTACCATTACTTGTGTGGCCGCCTGGCGCAAAGGCGAGGTCAGTCGCTCTACGCGATGTGTTTTTTATAGAATGCTTCGAGCTGGGCGATGAGGTCAGGGTTATGGGTCTCCAGGGCGATTTCACGGGTACCCAGCCACACGCCACCGCGGACGAAATTATGCGAGCCGGTCAAGGCAACCTTGTGGCCGCCGGGCAGGGTGAAAATGATGAATTTGGCATGAAGATATCGCTTGCGTCGGTAGCGAGTCTGCTGGCGATTAAAAAGAGCTGTCAAAAAGAGCCAGATTTTATTAGCCCCGAAGGCATCTTGCCAGCGATTAAAATACAGGCGGCTGTCAGTCTTTGCAAGCAGTCTGGCTAGCTGACCACTCGGGCGATACTGCGAGACGAAAACGATATGCGACGCCTGGCGTGCTAGCTCACAAGCATGCCGGTAGATGATGGAGCTGCCGAACATCCCACCATCCACAAGCACTTCGCCGGCACTGCAGGAAAAACTGTGGCTCCGCTGACGGTTTCCCATACGCTCCGAGCGGTGGATTCGAAGATGTTCGTGTTTAAGCCGCTCGGCTAGGGTCACATCGCGGAGCATGATCATGTAGTCGGTGCTATTGATACCATTGCGATATAGGTTGATTCCGCCGAAAGAGAACACGACATCATCGACGAGGCACCATTTCACGTGCGTTCGCTGGGCGTATACGAGCGGACCGAGCTCGCCAACCCACCGAAAATCCACACCCCCGGCAGTAAAGCGTCGCTCCATCCGGCGGGTTGCCTTAATGCCGCGGTTTGCCCACCAGCGTCCGTCCGTTTCGGCACTCATGACACCGTAGGTGTATATATCGCTCGTGACGTGCACGCTGACGCCTCGCCCCGCAGCCGCGCACAGAGCGTCGATCAGGGCATCTGTCGATTCGTCATCCGTGATTATCATAGTGAAGACGGTCACATGCTGCGTAGCGTGTTCGATATGCTTAATCAGCTCTTCGATATATTCCGAAGACGTCAGGAGTCGCGGAGCGGCTGACGCGGAGTGCTTCATCGAGTCTTCTTGTGTTGGAAGAGGTCGGGTCGGTCGGTAATAATGCCGTAGATGTACGGTCGCCACTTGCGTGCACGCCTGACAGAATTGACCGTATACGGGGTAAGTAAATAACCCCCGCGGTGCATGCCTCGCAGGAAGCCGCGCCAGAGCCAGCGCTGATTCATGCTCACTCGCTTTGTACCGAGTCGCTGCATACGATAGCGGGCGCGCACACCGGACCATCTCTCGACGACGACGAGCTCTACATCGGGAAACTCGTGTCGCATTTGCTTCAGGATACTAAAATCAAGTGACGCAATGGCAAATTCCTCGAGCAGCCACCCCCGTTTCAGCCGGTCACGAATGATACTAGTGACTTGTTTGGTCGGCACGCTCGGCTTGATCTCTAGCATAATGCGGCAGCGGTGCGCGATGTGCCGAATGGCGTGGTCGAGTGCCATCAAATCATTATTGTGGCGCATGAGTTCGGCATATGTGGCGCGGGCGATACTCACCTCTCTTCCGTCCGGATCGGTGAGCATCTCGTCATGGTGCAAAACAGCGACCCCGTCCCTGGTGACACGTACATCGATCTCAATCTCGTCGACACCGTGCTTAATCGCCGTGTCAAAGCTCGCCGCGGTGTTCTCAGAACTGAGACCACGTGCGCCTCGGTGACCAATGATTTTCATGAGCATAGTGTACAATAAAGCGGTATGCAGGTGTAGTCAGAGTCATCTCGTCCACTACCACCAATTACTGGTTTCTCAATTACCAACCCCCTAATTACTCTCACACGGAGGATTCATGGCAGATTTCAATCAAGTACTTACTCCCGGCGAATGGCAGCAAGACCACGTCAATACCGTCGTCGAGATTCCGCAAGGCAGCTTCCTGAAGATTGAATGGGACCGGACGCGGGCGGCTTTCATGCTCGACAGGGTCGAACCAAGCATCTACGCCAAGCCAGTAAACTACGGCTTCATTCCACAGACACTCGACGAGGACGGCGACGAACTCGATACCCTCATCGTCTGCGGCGAACCGTTGCCGACTGGTATCTGGCTGGAGGCCCGGGTCATTGGTGTGTTGAATTTCATCGATGATGGCGAGGCCGACCACAAAGTCGTCGTCGTCCCGGCCGACGATCGTAATACCGGTGATTCGATCACCCCGCTCGATGATCGCGGTTAGCGTTTGAAACAGCAAATCGCTAAGCATTTTCCCCACTAGAAGGTTCTCCAAAAGCCTCGCTCCAA
>CAYWOA010000042.1:0-7454 GCA_964459795.1 uncultured Candidatus Saccharibacteria bacterium
AAACGTTTCTTGCGCTTTTGCCCGTTTGCCTGTTTAGCCAGGACTTTTTTCTTGCGGGAGACGTCACCGCCGTAGAGCCCAGTGGTCACGTCTTTGCGGTACGCGCTGATGTCTTCGCGGGCGATGAAACGCCCGTTGATGCCAGCTTGGAGCGAAACCTGGAAGTTCTGCCGTGGAATAACCTCTTTTAATTTTGCGACGGTGTCGCGGCCAAGTTTTTGCGCTTCGCTGCGGTGTGCCATGACACTTAGTGCAACTACCATCTCACCGGCGACGTAAAAATCAACCTTCACAAGGTCTTCGGCGCGGTAATCGTCAACCTCGTAATTGAATGAGCCGTAGCCGCTGGTGATACTTTTGAGCTGATCGTAGAAATCGGTCAGCAGGTTGGCAAGGGGCGCTTCGAAGCTCACGAGTGCCCGCTCGTCGACATAACTGAGGTTTTTCTGCAGGCCACGCTTACTGCTAATAAGCTGAATGACCGGACCAACATAATCTTTGGGCACAACAATCTCGCCCCGTATCCATGGCTCACGAATCTCGGTAATTTTAGTTGGATCAGGTAGATCGGCAGCTGATTTGATATCAAGTTCATTGCCACCTATAAGCCTCACCTGGTAGTCGGTGCTTGGGTTGGTTACGACCAGGTCAAGGTTGTACTCACGCTCCAGCCGTTCACGGATAATATCCATGTGGAGTAGCCCCAGAAAACCGATACGGACACCAAAACCAAGTACGGGTGAGTTCTCCGGCACGAACTGCAGAGCTGAATCACTGAGCGATAACTTCTCGATGGCATCCTTGAGATCTTGGTAATACTCGTTGCTCTCAGGGAAAAAACCGGCATAGACGAAGGGCTGGACGTTGCGATAGCCGGGCAGCGGCTCGGTGGCTGGTCTGCCTGCGAGCGTAATCGTATCGCCGACACGCGCCTCTCTCGTGCTCTTGAGGTTGGTAACGATGTAGCCGATCTCGCCAGCGTGCAATGCTTGGCCGGGCGTCATCTCGGGCTTCAGTGCGCCGATCTCAAGGGCGATACCACGAGCACCGGTAGCAAGCATCTTTATCTGGTCACTTTTTGCCAGCGCACCGTCGAACACCCGCACATAGAGGATGACGCCGCGGTAGTCATCGTAGTAACTATCGAAGATAAATGCCCGTGTCTCCTCCGACCTATAGGACTGACCTATAGGTGGGGGAACGTCGGCGATAATTTGCTCGAGAACCGCCTCGACACCCTGCCCAGTTTTTGCGGAAATCATGAGAATATCTTCCTGTTTGCAGCCAAGCAAACTAATGACTTCACGGCTAACCCTTTCAACATCTGCTGCTGGTAAATCAATTTTGTTCAAGATTGGAATAATGTGTAGGTCAGCCGCTATCGCCAGGTACACATTGGCCAGTGTCTGCGCCTGGATACCTTGGCTAGCATCCACCACCAGCAGCGCACCCTCGCACGCCTGTAGGCTACGGCTAACCTCGTAACTGAAATCGACATGGCCGGGCGTGTCGATGAGATTCAGCTCATAGTCTTTGTACCTCATCCGAACGGGGGCGAGCTTGATAGTAATGCCCTTTTCGCGCTCCAAATCCATTTTATCGAGGAGTTGGGCCTTCATGTTACGTTTATCCACAGTGCCGGTCAGCTCAAGCAAGCGATCAGCTAGCGTCGACTTGCCATGATCAATGTGCGCAATGATACAAAAGTTTCGAATGTGTTCCTGATTCACGTCTTACCGCCAATCGGGAAAAGCAGCCCGAGCAAAAACCACGTTTTTTGCCCGGCGCGTTGAGAAGCCCGCGGCAGCGGGTGTCTCAAAATGCGAAGCCGCCAAAAGTTTCGAATGTGTTCCTGATTCACTGCCCTCTAGTATAACAGAGGTGGAGACAAATCAGTATTCCATCCGGATACTGCGGAAGCTGAGGCCACGTAGCCACTTGAGTAGCGGTTTAACTTCGTCGAGCCCAAAAATAGCGGAAACCGTAATGTGAGTCAGCAGCACGATACCCGCGATGCCGCAGAACTTGAGCAGTAGGGTCATGCCCTGGTCGACAGCCGTCAGCGGCCAGAACTGGACAGTGATGAAGCCGGCAACGAGCGTGAAGCCAGTCACCGAAATGATACGATAGACACCGTTCCAAAACTCAAGGTTAAACAGCTTGGGATCACGGTGGGCAATAATAATACCCAGGATGAATACTTCAGTTGCTGCGACGATCGATTGCGCCATCGCCAGGCCTTCGGCGCCATACTGCCACTTGAGCGCCATAGTGTAGGAAAGAAAGATATTGAGGGCAATAACGAAAATAGAGACAATCAGAGGCGTACGGGTGTCTTTCTGTGCGTAGAACCAGCGCGAAATAATCGTGTAAATTGTGCGAAACAGAATCGCGACGCACAGGAACCCAAATATATTGGTAATTTCCTGCGAATTTTGAGTAAAGATGAAACGCGCCAGGTAACCGCGGCCGAAGAAGCTGACGACGACGACCGGCAATGCTATCCACATAATGAGCCGCAGCACGCGTCGGTAATCGACCCGGAAGAGATCGGGTCTTCCCTGGCTGAGGCGAGCGTTTAGCTTCGGAAAAATTGCTGTCGAAATCGCCGTGCCAATGAGCAACACGGGCGCAGTGTGAAGCACGTAGGCGCTGTTGTAGTTGCCGATGGCGGTCGCACCGCCCACGGCTTTGCTCGAGGCGATATTCGTCTCGACCAAGTTCTGCACTTGGTCAATACCCTGATCGAGCGAGCGCGGCGGTAGCGCGACAAGCATAGCGCGAAAATCGCTTGCCTGCCATTTGATGCGCGGACTCCAGCGAAAGCCAAGGCCAAACGTACCCACCATGATAACGATGAGCTGCACAACCGCTCCCACGAGCGCACCGATAGCCAGCCCGATGATGCCCATATTATCCTTGAAAAGGTATAGGCTGGCGATAATAGCAGCATTATAGAAAAGCGGCGCAATAGCATAGAAAAAGAAACGACCAAAGACCTGTTGGGTCGCCGATAGCACGCCCGACACAGTGAAAAGCAGCGGATTGAGCGACAAGATGCGAATCATGGTGGCGACATTGTGCTGCTGGTCGGGTGTCAGCCCATGGGCGACGACATTACGCACCAGCACATCGGCAAAAATAAACATGAAACCACCCACTACCAGCATGAAGATAGACAGGAAATTAACGAGGCTGGTTGACAGTTCCCATACGCCGCGCCGGTCCCCACGGTGCAGTCGGTCTGATAGATATGGCATGAAAGCCACACCGAGTGCCCCGGCGGCAACAGTAAAGAAAAAGAAGTCCGGCAGTACGAAAGCAGCGAAGTAGATGCCCGCATTCTGATCTGGCGGAACACCGATGCCATTGAAGTTGGCATTGACCAGCTTTGTGCGGAAAAAGCCCATGATCTGTGCGACAAACGCCGTGCTCATGAGCAGCAGCGCGGCATTGCCGACACTAATCCGCTTACGACTGCGCGAAGAAAGGGTTTGCATAAACTGGTACTAGTATAGCCTAGCGACGGGACCCCAGCTACTCATCTTTTGGCTGATGTGCCTTATGAGCCAGTAGGAATGCTAGTACAGGGCTGCGTCTTTGGGAAGATGCGAGCCTTCGAACAGCTTGGCGACCTCGTCAGCTTCGACGGTTTCTTTCTCGAGCAAGGCATCCTTAAGCCGTTTCAGCTGGGTCATGTTGGCCTTGATAACTGCCCGGGCACGGTTGGCAGCTTCGGTGATAAGCGCTTCAACTTCATCATCGATGACTTTAGCCGTCTCGTCGGAGTACTCGCGCTCGTGCATGAGCCGCTCCATCATGATACCTTCATCGGCGTGGAAAACTTGGTCGCGCAGTTTGGTGCCCATACCCTGCTGAGTCACCATATCGCGTGCTAGCTCGGCCGCCTTTTGCAGATCATTGCCAGCACCGGTGGTGACACGCTCTTTGCCGTACATGACCTCTTCGGCGATACGACCACCCAACATACGGGCCAATATATCTTTGTACTCGAGGATGCTGTGGTAGCTTTTATCCTCTGGCGGGATAAACCACGTCACGCCGCCGGTGCCACCGCGCGGAATAATGGTGACCTTGTGCACGACATCACTATCGGGCAGTACGTGGCCAACGATGGCATGACCGGCCTCGTGAAATGCCGTCAGTTCTTTCTCGTGCTCATTCATGACCTTGCTCTTACGCTCCGGCCCAATAGCGACGCGCTCGAACGCCTCGGTGACATCTTCTGATGTAATTTGGCTGTGGTTATTGCGAGCGGCGATGATGGCTGACTCGTTGGCGATATTCGCAAGGTCGGCGCCCGATGAGCCAGCGGTTTTGGCTGCGAGTGCGTCGAGATCAACAGTCTTAGCAAGCGGCTTGTCTTTAAAGTGAATCTGCAGCACCGCCAGGCGGTCGGCCCGCTCGGGCAAACCGATAGCGACACGCCGGTCGAAGCGGCCAGGCCGCAGCAGTGCTGGATCAAGCACGTCCGCGCGGTTCGTAGCAGCTAGTACGATGACATTCTGCCCCTGTTCAAACCCGTCCATCTCGACGAGAATCTGATTGAGCGTTTGCTCGCGCTCGTCGTGTCCACCACCCATACCGCTGCCGCGGCGGCGGCCAACAGCGTCGATTTCATCGACGAAAATGATGCACGGAGCGTTCTTTTTTGCCTTCGCGAACAGGTCTCGGACGCGGCTCGCCCCGACACCAACGAACATCTCGACGAATTCAGAGCCAGAAATGCTAAAGAACGGTACGGCAGCCTCGCCAGCAACTGCACGGGCCAGCATGGTTTTACCAGTGCCGGGCGGGCCGACGAGCAGCACGCCCTTCGGTATCTTGGCGCCGAGCGAGGCAAACTTTTTGGGAAATTTCAGGAATTCGACGACCTCCTCGAGGTCTTGCTTTGCCTCTTCCTGGCCAGCGATAGATTTGAATGTAATTTTATCTTTCTCATTACCGTACAGACGGGCACGGCTCTTGCCGAAGCTAAGTGCCTGATTCCCCTGGCCCTGCGCGCTGCGCATCATCCAGACGAGCAAGCCGCCGATGAGTAGGACGGGGAGGATGTATGACAGACCAAACCCAATGACGGTCGAGGTCGTCGAAGTTGTTGGCTTGGCAGCGATGGTAACCTTCTGACTGTTAATGCCCTGGTCCATCGTCGTCGCACCCTCTTCCATAATCGACTTCAGGCTAGGTTTCTTGTCGTCCTTTTTTGTGATGGTGAGTAGCTGGCCACGCACTTCAATCTTCTCGTATTGACCTGCGTTTGCCTCTTTTACCACCTGTGAAATGGGAATGTCTTTGAGTGTGCTTGGCTGGTTGAACGCCGAGATAGCAATGATAACGATAAGCGCGATAAGCGCGATAAAGCCTATATTCTTGCCATTGCGGCCCGCTGGCGGCCGTTTGCCGCCCGAGCGGCGAGGTTTCGTATCCATGTCGTTCCAGTATACAACAGGTTACACCGGATGACCACTCTGTCGTGTCACCTTGCTAGTCTGCTAGCTCGACTTGCTCACGCCCAAGTTCAAAGCTCAGCCCGTTTGCGATATCGACACGCGATCCATTGCGACCGGTGCGGATGGCAGTGTCGAGACGGTGCAGCAGCTTGCTTGTGATGCCAACCTCCGTGTGGCGCCGCAGCCACTCGGCCAGCACCTCGCGTGAAACTTCCTCGGGTAGTTCGCGGTACTGGGCACGATCTAGGCTGGTGGGTGACGTAAATTGTTTCAGATAGCCACCCGTCAAAGCGCCGATGGCATCGTTAAGCTCGGCGGCACGCTCGCTGCGGGCAAGCAATTGCCGGCGGGCGCGGTCATCCAGCCGCGGCATAAGCTGGCGGCGAACGTAATTACGCAGGTATTTTTCGTCTTCGTTCGTGCTGTCCTCGCGCCACTCGAGCTGGCGCGTCGCCGCATACGCCCGAATGTCAGCCTTTGCAACGCCAAGGAGTGGCCGCATCACATCGGCTGTGGATCGCAGCGAGCTGAGTCCGCGGCTCTTTGTGCCGCGTAGCCAGTTGATAATGATCGTTTCGAGCACGTCGTCCTGGTGGTGCGCTGTGATGATCGCATCGGCGCCGGCAGCTTGTTTCACCTGGTTTAAAAACGCGTAGCGAGCCTTCCGGGCAGCTGCCTCACTCGCCTCGGCGCCAAGTTTGCCCTCGTCGTGGATGAAAACAAGCCGCCGCGCGGCCGCCACGTCTTGTACAAGCTGCCTATCTAGCGCCGAGTCTGGTCGAATGCCATGGTCAAAGTGCGCGGCCACCAGCCGGATGTCGCCACGCGAAGCTTCGGCCATGTCCGCAAGTAGGTCTAGTAATACCATAGAGTCCACGCCGCCACTTGCGGCGATGACGTAGCTTCCAGGCGGCACTTCGATCTTCAGTGTCATGTGCCACAATTGTAGCAATGAATGCAAAAACGGCGCGAGCTGCGCCCCGGAAAAAGTGTCATCCGCTTTTTTGTAGCGGAAGCTCAGAATCAGTGCTATACTAAACTAAGCAGAAGCGAAACCAACATGCTCCAAAATCTCCTCATTTTACTCGTGGGTATCGTCGTTGGCGCGATGAATGCCATCGCCGGCGGCGGCATGCTCATCGGCTTTCCCGTGCTCGTGACACTCGGCATACCGCCGCTCGTCGCTAATGTCACGGCCAATGCTATCACGCCGCCCGGCCAACTCGTCGCCATCGGTGTCTACCGCGATTACCTGCGGCGCGTGCCGTGGCGCTATGCGTACCTCCTCATACCAGTTGTCATCGGTGCCACCGCTGGCGCTCTCACCTTGCGCCACACGAGCATGGATAATTTCGCAACGCTTGTGCCGTGGCTTATCCTTTTTGGCGTCGTGCTCTTTGCCTTTCAGCCTATCGTGCACCTGCACCTGCACCGCCACATCCACCACCGCCGACGTGGGCTTTGGCCGCTTTTCTTCATCGGCCTTGCCATAATCCCTATCTCATTTTATGGCGGCTATTTCGGCGCTGGCTACGGCTTCATGATGCTCGCTTTTCTCGGCCTCGGCAGTGTCCACGAAGTGCACATGCTTGCCGGGATGAAGAATGTCTCGGCCGTCGTCGTGGCCTTCATCAGCCTTGCTGCACTCTGGTCAACCGGCCTCATCGACTGGGAAGTCGCGATATTCATGGCCATCGGCACAACTGCCGGCGGCTACCTGGGCGCCCATGCAGCCAAGAAGATCTCATCGAAGTGGCTGCGCGTCTTTATTATCATCGTCGGCCTCTCTGCCGCCGCCTATCTCGCCTTCCACCGATACTAGTAAACACCCGGCAAATCTGGTACAATCCTCTCTGTTCAACAGCGTTTTGTAGTTTTACAATTTTCCAAACCAAGGAGTGAAGTCGACCGTTTGGAACATTGAGAGGACAAGGCGGCGTAGCTCAGCTGGTTAGAGCGCAGGACTCATAAGCCTGAGGTCAG
>CAYWOA010000043.1:0-7430 GCA_964459795.1 uncultured Candidatus Saccharibacteria bacterium
GGATGACAGACAATACCAAAGTAAATGGCAAGACAGTCGCCTATACTGCCGGTTACGGCGAAACGCTCGGCTTTATATTTGTCAATTTCTTGCTTCTTCTCGTGACGCTCGGTATTTATACGTTCTGGTTTGTGCCAAAGGTATACCGCTACATCATGGATCACATTAGCTATCCCGGCGAGACATCTGCTCCTGTTGCGACTGCTCCTACTCCCGAAGAGGCTCCGGCTGCTCCGACTCCACCAGTTGTCCAATAGGTCTGAGGAGCGAAACTCTCAGCGCGCGAAATACCTTGCCCGGTAAGCGGGTTTGCTACAATAGTGCCATGAAATTACTGAACGGTGCAGAGCTTGCGGGATATATCAAGCAGCGGCAGGCCAAAGAAGTGCGGAGCCTCCGTCAGTCCGGGGGAATCCAGCCTAAACTTGCTATCGTCTACACGCTCGAGCACGGCCCGAGCCTGACCTACATGGGTATGAAGCGGCGCTACGGTGCGGATATCGGCGTCGAGACGGATATTCACTATGTCGAGCAAGCGAAAGTCAAGGACCTGTTGACGAGGCTTAATGCCGACTCATCTATTCATGGCATCATCGTACAATTGCCACTGGCCGATGCGTCCGAAACAGATGAAGTCGTCAATGTGATTGCGCCCGAGAAGGACGTCGATGGCTTGGGTGACCACGCCCCGTATATGCCCGCGACGCCCATGGCTATCCTCTGGCTGTTAGCCGGCTACAATGTCGATCTCGAGAAGAGCCGTATCGCGCTCGTTGGCCGCGGCAAGCTCGTTGGTAGACCGCTGGCCGAGATGTTCACCGACAGTGGCTACGATTTTGACCTCATTCATAGCCAGACGCCAAATAGCGAGGAGCTGCTGCTGGCGGCCGATGTCATCATCACGGCGACTGGCCGAGCCGGGCTCATTACGCCAGAAGTTATCAAGCCGGGTGCGGTTGTTGTCGACGCGGGTGTGGCCGGCGAAAAGGGGAAAACAGTCGGCGATCTTGCACCCGAGGTCTACGATCGCGATGATATTACCGTCACCCCAACCAAAGGTGGCGTCGGCCCGCTCACCATCTGTGCACTTTTCGAAAATGTCCTACGGGCTGCCCGTGCCAGCGGACAATGAATAATTTTGTTATAAAAATCGGCGTTGATTCAGGTATCGGTGGTCTTAAGCGTCATGAACACTAGCCCAGTCCCCCTCTGCATACCAGACATCCGGTTGTGGCTGGAAAATGTAGTCGCGCGCCAGCTCAAGTGAGTGATTGAACAGCTTGCTTGAACTGGTCACCACGGTCTTTGTAGTTTTCGAACATGCCAAAACTGGCGCAGCCTGTTGAAAGCAGCACGATATCGCCTGACTGCGCAACGTCACGGCAAGCCTTCACTATCTCAGGCATTTTCCCTTGGCCTTGTATGACAGATGTAAAACTATGAAAGTCAGCGGTTTCGAGCGCGGCTTGCAACCTCGGTCCCTCACTGCCGACTAGTACAACTTTTCGAACATTTGAACGAACCACAATCCTCGCGAGCTCATCGTAGCTGGCACCCTTATTTGAGCCGCCAAGTATCACGACTTTGGGCTGCTCAAATGCCCGCAAAGCTACAATGGCTGTTTCGGGTGTGGTGCCAAAACTATCGTCGTAGTACCTAACCCCGTCGACCTCGCGGACGAATTCTATACGGTGGGGTAGGCCAGTGAAGCTGGTAAGAACGCTGCGAATTGCGACGATGTCGCGAATGCCGGCTTGCCACACGATGGTGACAGCGGCGCAGACATTTTGCCAGTTGTGTTTTCCGAGCAATTTTAGCTCGTCCACACTGCACACCGCCTGACCATCAATAGTAATGGCATCGTCATCGACCCAGGCACCGGGTAGGGTAAAGTAGGGCACTTTTTTGCCTTCGCCGGCCGCCGCTATCTCTGTTGAGCGGTTATTGTTTGCAAAATAAATTGCGACATCGTCGCTATTTTGCCATTCAAAGAGGCGGCGTTTCGCTGTCGTGTAATCAGCCATATCCTCGTGCCAATTCAGGTGCTCCGGTACGACCATGAGGCAGGCGGCGATGTGCGGCGAATGGGTGATATCAGTCAGCTGGAAACTGCTGAGCTCCAGCACGACCCAGTCATCGGGCGACACTTTGTCGATAAAATCAAGCGGCGATCGGCCGATGTTGCCGCCCAAATACACTGTTTTGCCGGCTGCTTCAAGTATTTTCGTCACCAGTGTGCTGGTCGTACCCTTGCCCTTCGTACCGGTGATGCCGATGGTAAGCGTAGTCGGGCAGGCGGCCAGAAACTCATTGACGCTCGTCGTGACCCGATCTGCCACTTCTGGATTGTCTTTCAGTATAGCTGAGGGGTGAATACCCGAACTCCGTACGATGAGATCAAACCGAGCCATGCCATGGAGGTACTCCGCACCGAGCTGGCGCGCATACTCAGCTGGGATATCTAAAGCGTCGTCGTAGTCGCATATGGTAACGGTATCGCCGCGCCGCGAAAAATACTTGGCACTAACTCGCCCATCTGTCGCAAACCCGACAATAGCAACCTTCATCGCTCCTATTTTACCAACTCCGGTAGGTGTAAAGGTGAGACCTCTGCACAATCGCTGCGAATGATGGGGCTGTATAGTGCGCTCATGGCTAGATATAAATTAGGGTGTAGGATGGATATGTGCATAGGTCTCACCTTTACACGTACGACACATAACATAATAATAAATGCGGAGAATATTGGGTATGCCGAGTCGAAATCTTGTTCGTGAGTTTGCTGAAAATGAGTATTACCATGTCTATAACAGAGGGGTAGAGAAACGCATCATCTTTCTGGACGACCAAGACTACACGGTCTTTCTGGGGCTCCTCAAAAAGTATCTGACAGGAGTTCAGACGAGTAAAACGGATCGCCACCGGATAAAACGCATAGATGATAAAGTGCAACTTCTAGCATATTGTCTTATGCCAAATCATTTTCATCTGCTCCTGCACCAGACAGATATAGATGGCGTCCATACGCTTATGCGGAAGCTAGCGACCGGTTATGTGATGTATTTCAATAATCGCTACCATCGGGTCGGCGGACTGTTTCAGGGCGTATACAAGGCCTCCCGTATCAATGCCGATGCGTATCTACAGCACATATCACGGTATATTCACCTCAATCCTGACGACTACAAAGCATGGCCGTATTCTAGCTACCAGAACTACGTAGGTAATAGGCAGCAGAATTGGTTGCAGACAGACCAAATCCTTTCGCTGTTTGACGATATGAGTGAATATCAGGAATTTGTTGCGGACTATGTCTCGACTAGAAACGAGCTGCAAGTGTTGAAGTGGCAACTCGCCAACGATCCTTCCGACGACTGATATGAAACCGCGTAGGCGGTAGGTGTAAAGGTGAGACCTCTGCACAAATTAAATAACTCACCTTCATCTTGTGCAGAGGTCTCACCTTTACACACTGCTTGGGGGGATGGATGAAGTGGTGGGCTAGAGGGTGAGCTCGGTCTTGACCATCTCGGCGACTTGACGCGGTGTCATCTCGGCCTTGACGATGTAGTGGCGGATGCCGAGTGTCTTGAGCTCTGGTGGTGCTTGTTCCTCACCGGAGTTCGTCAGGATGATAACCTTGATATCTTTACCCCAGCTTGTTTGGCGCATGGCGGCCAGCATTTCTTCGCCCGTCATGACTGGCATCATAAGATCGAGTAGGATGATATCTGGCTGCATTTCCTCGGCGAGTGCTAGCCCTAGCTTGCCATTGGCTGCCGTCTCGACATCGAAGCCCTCGGCCTCGAATTTGATGCGGTACATCTGGCTAATTGCCTGGTCGTCTTCAACGATTGCGACTTTGGTCATGAGGTCTAGTATAGCCTACCCCTCGCACTGCGCTCAAGCTTTCTTTTTGCCCGGCATACCCAGCACTTCTCTGACGATCTCGGTTACCTGTGCCGGCGTATAGTGCGCCTTGACGATATAGCGGTCGACTGCGAGAAAGCGCAGGCTCGACGGTGCCTCATCACGGCTGATATTCGTCAGGATGATAACCCGGATACTCGCGCCCCAGTCGGTTGCCCGCAGCTCGCGCAGCATTTCCTCGCCGGTCATAACCGGCATGCGCAGGTCGAGCAGAATCAGGTCCGGCGCGCACTCCCGGATGACATCGAGCCCCTCAGCGCCGTCTCGCGCGGTGTGTACCTCGAAGCCTTCCAATGTGAGCTTGGTCTCATACAGGTGCCGCAAGGACGGCTCATCTTCGACGATAACAACGCGAGGCATAACCAGTGTTCATGGTAGCACATAACCTTATAGTACTGTTGCTGTGTTCGGCCCTTCATGCTAAGATGGAAGCGTAAGCACCTTAGAAGATAAATGCAGTGCGAGACGATGAGCCCCCGGGTTCACAGTTTCGCACTGCGTTTTAGTTAATCAGTAAAAACTTAAAGTTGACAAATAAAATAAAAAGTTTTAATATACAAATCATATTGTTATGCGTAAATTGTGCATCTCGATAATTTTATAATAAGACAGGAGCTTAACTTATGAGTCACGAATCTAAAGATGGAAACGTTGCACCAACAATGCTTACGAAAGCAGGAGCTGTAACGGGGGTGGCGGCAGCTGCAGTGGGGGGCGCGTTGTATCTTGGTCACGAATTTAGCTCAATAAGTTATGGCAGCTCAGAGGCTGAAAGAACTACACACACAGCGCCACTTGCTCCGACGGAAAAAACAACAGGTCAAGACGGTGCCATGAAGTACCTATTTGGTCCATTTAGTGAAGCGCAAGTATGCGCGCAGGGGATTCAGAGACTGGAACAAAAGAGTATTCCTAAGGAATTCTGGCGACAAAATTCTTATAAACCAGGTTCATTGGTAGGCACTACAATAGTCTCGTTTAGCCCAAGTGGCAATGCGCAAGAATGGGTGTGTGAATAAGACGCCCAATAAAGTAAAAGTTCCACAGGATAGCGGGATAGCATAGACTCGAACCTGACTCGCTGGGGCGGTGCTAGTTTTAGATTATTCGCCGTACGATAGCGAGGCATAACCAGTGTTCATGGTAGCACATAACCTTATAGTACTGTTGCTGTGTTCGGCCCTTCATGCTAAGATGGAAGCGTAAGCACCTTAGAAGATAAACGCAGTGCGAGACGATGAGCCCCCGGGTTCACAGTTTCGCACTGCGTTTTAGTCTAGAGTTATTGACACACAATAAATAAAATGGTAATATACCCATCATGACTACCCCTTCACCGGCACAAATTAGCAAATTCGAAGAAACACAATATACAGACCTAGCCCCAGCAATTCTTAGACAACGTCTTGTCATAGAAGGTTACCCCGAAAGGCCAATTACAGACATTGACATCACGGATTATTTATCAAAACTATCTGATGTTTGTGGCATGAAAACCCTACTAGATCCAGTCACGCACTGTAGCGATACCTATGGCTGGGCGGGCTGGATACACTGGGAGACTTCTGGTGCACATTTCTATGCCTGGGATCAACCGCTACTCTTCTTTAGTGTCGATATTTATACGTGTAAGGCTTTTGACGTGCAGAAGGCCATAGATTTTACTAAAGATTACTTCAAGGCCACAGCAACGGCCGCAAAGGAGTTTTAGGTCATGTCAGCAAATTTGGAAACACTTCCACTGTACAACTTGCAAGATGGCGAGCTTGATAGTATTGAGCGGCAAGCTGTTGATTATGCATTGCAAACGGCTCCAGGCAAAAAAGTTGTTGGCCTCGTTGTATCCTCCCAGCTGCCAGAAGCAAACTTTGGACGTACATATGAACAAAGGATCTTTGACAAACTGGGCGAAGGGTACGATTTTAGCATTGGGATGGCTCCTTATGAGGGCAGGTCACACTTTCTTTACACGACCGATACGGAAGAGAGAAGCATTGCTCATGTTAAACGGCTTGTTCGCGCAAGAGCAGGTCTTGCAGACGGAATTCCAGATGATGGCCTGACGGGGCTAGAGCCAATCGATGATAGGCTAAAAGCAACCGACCCGAGCGAACACATGCCACTCGAAGAACTGCTTGAGCGGTCTGATTTAAGTATTGAAGAGCTCGGTACGGTTTTTAACGTAGCAACAAACTGTAAAACACGCCGAATAAAAGCTGCGCCAGGTCAGCTACCGTACGCTGACCTAAGTTATCTATCAGTTTTTCGGTATGCGACCGCTCCTGAGCGCGAGTCTACGGCGGCAATCGTGGCTTATCTGAATCGTTCAGCTACAACTTCGCTAGGAAGGGTTGGTGTGGAATCCAGCCTGCTGGCGGGAAAGCCATTTCATCTTCCAAGGACTACCGGTGGCTATGATACTGACTACGAGGCGGTTGTGATTCCCCGGTCGCCGGCAAATCTCACATTATTCACTACCCTCGGCGAACTTGCGGGAGTCCCCGTTATCGATTATTCGCCCGCACCACAATAGTCTATAGCCTATAACCAAAAGCTTTCTGATGCTACAATTACATCGTGAAATATACGCTGTTGCTAGGTCTTGCCATTCTGCAAGCCGTTCTGGGGATTGTCTTATGGTACAAGCGCCACGACAGGGTTAGTCGTGTTTTTGCTTATCTAACATTTGCGCTGCTGTTTTGGACAGTGGTCAACAGTTTGCTCGATTATCAGACTACCACAATCATGGCCGGAGGATCAGTGCCTGGTGGTCTGACAACGATAAATATTCTAAATACTGTTGGATTTGTTTCTGCTAACATCATTCTGTTCTTACTGTATGAATCGACAACTGCTGCCCTCGATGTGCACAGTGGCAGAATACCTCGCAAGCTACTCGTGATGGCTTCGATTCTGGTTGCGCTTTCGGTCTTTCCGATCGTATCTGGGTCGTACACCTTTGACGATGGTACGCTGACTTATCACTATGGACCTGCAGCCCTGCTGCTCGTTCCTTATTACCTTCTTCTGTGTTGGTTTGCGGTGCGAGCTGCCCTAAATAAATTAAAAAGCAACCAAAGCGTCAGGGAAAGGAGACAGGCTCTTACGATGTTGGCTGCCTTATTTCTATCTGGTGCCTGGGCGTTATTGTTCATTATTATCATTCCTTTTTTGACTCAAAATGACAAATTCATCTTTGTTGGCTATTTAGCACCATATATCTTCACGATTCTCATGTACTACGGCATTATTTGGCTTGGGTTCCTCAACTTTCGCCAGATTGTCGCCCGTTCAATCGGTTATATGCTGTCGTTGGTTGGGCTGGGTGCGGTCTTCATCCTGTCCATTAATCTTGTTATCGGATTTTTCTTTCAAGACGAGCTCTCAGCGCCAGAAAATCTCAGCCTGACAGCTATCGGCTTTGTGGTGGCTATTAGTTTTCAGCCCGCTAAACGCTTTTTTGACAGGATTACTAGCCGAGTATTTTATCGGGACATATA
>CAYWOA010000044.1:0-7011 GCA_964459795.1 uncultured Candidatus Saccharibacteria bacterium
TTTGACTAGCTAGATTACTTGCGGTGTGTGTTCAGTATATTGGGAGCCTGACATCAAGTACCAAGAAAATCCAAGTGGGGAATGAAAGAGTTCGCATTTCGAGGACTGATTAATTGTGCTTCTTGCGGGTCTCAGATTACTGGTGAGGAGAAATTCAAAAAATTAGCAGACGGCAGTAGAAATAGGCATGTTTACTATCACTGCACTCGGCAAGTAAATTACGATTGCCCACAACCATATATTCGCCAGGAACTACTTGAGCAAGAACTATTAATCATTATCAAGAGCTTATCTATAGAAGATGTTCATGTTAGCGAAAAACTTAGATATTGTTTACGGCAATATAAAGATATGACAAAGGACCTGGTTCTGAAGCAATTAAAAGAAGATACTCGCACCCAAACACAAGTGTTCCATTCATATGCTGCCTACCTTATTGAAAGCGGAGATGAAAAGCAGAAAGCGGAGTTTTATTCTTCATTAAAGTTGGATCTAAGATTGAATAATAGGCAGGTGGTGCCTTATAAATAGGAAAATTTAAACATCAATCTTGATGCTATAACTATCGAGACTCTGACTTTTATTCCATGCATTCTCAATATAAGTGTTTGGATCTTTCAGAAATTCATCCTCAGGGATAAGGGAAATGTACGATCCGCCTAGCCTATCTACCGTTTTGCAGTCAATACAAAGGTATTCTAGCGGAGTTTGATTAAAGCGATTTTTATGTACTACGGCGTGCATTTTTGAGTTATCGTGTTGTTTATTAGTGCGATCATTGTGAGCGCAATAATTGTTCGAGGTAAGCCATTCATATCCACCATCATTTTTTTGTATTACCCCAACTACCCCGTTTCTTCTTGAGGTTCTGTCGCCGCGGGTTGTCTCGCGCAACGAGTACTTGACTTCCCAGTCGACCCAATTACTAGCAGTGACACTAGGAGATAAAACAACGATTGTTACAGACGTACCATGGATCATGTCCTTAAGAACTTCTTTTATCGCTTCAGCCTTTTCTGCCGTGAGGTCAGGAGAATCACTTGTCTCTCCTTGATAAAACCTAGCATCTTCACCAAGCGCGTCAATTATTGCGTCTCGTGTATGCTGTGCATCGCTAAACTTGTATGAAATGAATGTTTTTTTAGCCATGGTGCAGTGAGATCCTAATAGAAAAATGATTCAGAGCAAATATTAATACTATCAATGCTGCAATTACTACGCCGTAAAAGATTACGAGAATTGGACGCCATAATGTGAGAAACCACTTAGAAAGCTTGACATCACTAGCGTCAGCCTTCATTTTGAAATCGATATCAGTCTCTGTTTTTGTAGTTACTAAATCGTACAAATTTCTATATGCTCTTTCTAACATCAAATAATATGCGTCCACAGCCCAAAAAAGTAGTGTTGCAACAACGGGTATCGCCATTAACGCTGGGCTACTGTCTTTAGCCGTAAACGCTGTGATAGCAGCAATGAGCGTCACCGACCAGCCCTTAAAAAGAAATTGGTTCGAAGCCATTCTATTAATAACACCTTGAATCATCTTAAGGTGCGCCCTCTTGTTCTCACCGCTCTTGGGGACTACTGCCATATCCACAGAATAGTCTTGAAAGCCAACAATTGCAACATTAGCATAAATGTTACAGAAATAGCTTATGCTTTATGTATTAAAATAGACCGCTGCATAGCATGACGGTCTATCTCTACTAAATCTATCTTGGCTGGGGATGAGGGATTCGAACCCCCGATCCTGGGACCAGAACCCAGTGCCTTACCGCTTGGCCAATCCCCAGCGTCCAAACGTACGCTGCTGTCTCGTTTTGCCGAAATGGCAAAAGCTTCGGCTTGCAGCTACGTTTCTCCTTTCGACATTTCATTCAGTCACTGTCGTTCCTTGGATTGAAATGTCGGCAGGATGCAATTAGTTGGTAAAGCCAGTTAACTGCAGTGGGTGATTATAGCGTACCGGGCAGTGTTTTTCTACCCCGGTGAAACTAGAATAAACGCCAGCAATTTTCTTTGCGGGGTGGGTCTGCTACTATGCAGGCCATGATCAGGGTTATTGTACTGACGATGTTTATCACGGCGTTTGCATACATGCCGGTGTATGCGTTCGAGAATCTCGTTGAGCCCCAGCTGGAGAGCTTGAGCTATAGCTATGCTCATGCCGGGGAAACGGTCGACAGGCTTTTCCCGCAGCAGCAGTAATGCTATACTTGTAATACTTAACAATGTGGAATATCAAGAGTGTGGCGAGCGGCCTAGCGCGTTGACCCACCAGCAACCTGCTTTACGTAAGGTGCTCCATCTAGCCCAGTAACTAACGTACCGGGAAAGATATGCGTACATAGCAACATCCTTTCTCAGTACACAGGCATGAGAAAGGATTTTTTATAGCATGACAAATACAGTTGGCGACTCGGTGTTGTTTACGTCGGAATCGGTCTGCGCAGGGCACCCAGATAAAACAGCTGACGCGGTCAGCGATGCGCTGGTCGATGCTATCCTGGCGCAGGATCCACATGCTCGCACTGGCATCGAAACGGTGGTTGGGGCGAACCAGATAAGCCTATTTGGCGAGATCAAGACGACGGCGAATATCGATGCCGAGAAAATTGTTAGAGCTAAACTTAAAGAGCTCGGCTACACTGTTCCTGCTTGGGGCTTTTCTGCCAAACAGTCAAAGTTCACCAGCTACCTTCACCAGCAGTCACCGGAAATCGCACTTGGCGTTGATGCCGATGGTGCGGGCGACCAAGGGATGATGTTTGGCTTCGCCTGCGACGAAACGCCGGAGCTTATGCCGCTGCCAATTGCGCTGGCCCATGCGCTGGCCCGGCGGATTGACGAGTGCCGCGAAGCGGGTGTGCTCAGCTGGCTGCGGCCGGATGGTAAAGCGCAGGTAACGGTGCGCTATGACGAAGACGGCCGGCCGGTGGCGGTCGAAAAGCTTGTCGCGGCAGTTGCACACGACGAACAAACAAGTGCGGAGCGGGTGCGCGCTGACGTCATCGAACACGTTTTTACACCGGTACTGCGACACTACAAGTTTCGGCTGCCGGCAGAGCACAACATTGTCGTCAACGGCACCGGTCTGTGGCATATACCAGGCCCGGAGTCCGATGCTGGGCTAACTGGCCGCAAAATCGTCGTCGATACGTACGGCGGCTATGCCCGTGTCGGCGGCGGCGCGTTCAGCGGTAAAGACCCGAGCAAAGTCGATCGTAGCGGCGCCTACGCAGCGCGGTTCATCGCCAAAAACATCGTCGCCGCTGGGCTGGCGACGAAATGCGAGGTAGGTTTAGCGTACGTCATTGGCCAGCCGCGGCCGCTTATGCAGACCATCGATACCTTCGGCACAGCGACTGCTAGTGAGGCGGAGTTATATGCATTCAAAGACAAACTTATCGATACGAGCGTAAAAGGAATCATTGACACGCTCGACCTGGTACGGCCAATCTATAGCGTGACGAGTAGCTATGGGCATTTCGGTAAGCCAGATCTGCCGTGGGAACAAATTGTCAAAGCGTAAAGCAAATCAGTCAGTGCAGACAATAACTTTTTCAGCTACTCAATGTCGCGGTGCCGGAAGCCGACCACGGCCAAAATCGTGCCGAATACAAACACCAGGGTGAAGTAGACGAGGATACCATGCGGCCATTTGCCCTCAAAGACGTCGAGCGGCCGGAAGTAGTGATAAGGTAGAAACTTCACCGGCCACTCAAGCCAACTCACCATGGCGCTGATGCTCGCCAGGACATAGCCAGCGAAGCCGAGCAAGACGGCAAAGGCGGTGGCGAAGCGTTTCGAGAACCGGCTGCCAGCCTGCAAAACAAAGGCCAGGTAGCCAAAACTCAATGAGAACACCGCCGTATACAGTGTGGCCAGTGCGAGCTTTGCGGTGCTCACGTGCATATCGAACATCGGCGCAAAAACGATAATTGTTAGGAGTGTCATGCCACTGACGATAGCAAATTCGAGCAAAAAACTGAGCGCTTTGGCAGTAAGCAGCCGGCTGCGGCTGACCGGTCGAGCCAACAGAAGCTCGATGGTTTTCGTCTGTTCTTCACGCCCGAGTAGTGCCGCGCCGCGGGTGACGGCCAAGATGATCCAGACAATCGGTAGGGTGGCGTAAAATAGCTGCGAGTTCAAGAAAGACACCGGATCGGCCAGGTTGACGGTCGCATTGCCGCCAGCCTTTAGTCCGCGAACACCCTCCGGTAGGTTATTGATAACTTTGTCCATTTGCGATGCTTGGTCACGAACCGGCGGAAAAACCATCAGAATAATTAATGTCAGAACGACCGAGCCGAGTACCCACCACAAGATGGTGCTACGACGCGTTCGCAGTTCCCAGGCGAGGATATTTTTCATGCGCCGTCTCCATAATATTCGAGGAACTCATCTTCAAGATTCATTTGTTCGGTCGTGAACTGGACAATATCATAGCCGCCAAGTTCTTTGAGGCTTACTGCGATACGGCCCTTTGGTTGCGCAGCAGCGGTGACACCATCTGCCGATATGAGTTTCAACGTGCGCTGCTTTTTGAAACGATTCAGTTCATCGGTGCCGGAGAACACGATGCGAAATACAGGCTTGTCGAGGCTGCCACCGTTCTTGCCAACAGTTTGTTCGTGAATGAGTCGGCCGTGCTTGATGATACCGACGCGGTCGCAAATGCGCTGCGTTTCGGCCAGATTATGGCTACTCAGAAACACTGCAGTGCCGCGGGCTTTAGCTTCGCGCAGACAATCATAAAACACCTCTTGCATGAGCGGATCAACCCCGCTGGTTGGTTCGTCGAGGATGAGCACATCTGGCTGGTGCATGAGCGCCTGAATGATGCCGATTTTCTGCCTGTTACCCTTGCTGAGCTCGCCAATCCTTTTTTCCGGTTCGGTTTCAAACCGACCAATGAGCTCCTTGAGATACGCCGCGTCGGGGTATTCCTGCAGGCGCAAAAGGTATTCAAACAGTTCATTGCCGGTAACCTTTGGCCACATGGCAACGTCGCCTGCCAGATAGCCTACGTGCCGCTTGACGGGCACGGTGCCGCTCACGATGTCGCTATGCATGATGGTCGCGGTGCCGCTTGTCGGCTGGATGAAGTTGAGCAGCAAACGAATGGCCGTCGTCTTGCCGGCACCATTCGCACCAAGAAAGCCATACACTTCCCCGGCCTGGACCTGCAACGTCAGATTATCGAGCGCCGGGGCAGTAGCGCCAGGGTAAACTTTGGTGAGGCGCTGAATATCTATGCTCGCTGCCATGCTATTTACTATACGCCGTTTGCTACACTAGAGCCATGCGTCAGATCATATTAGCCAGTCAATCACCGCGCCGTAAACAGCTCATGGAGCAGCTCGGGCTTCCTTTTACCGTCGTGCCAAGTGATTTCAATGAATATCTTGACGATTCGCGCCCACCAGAGGATGTGGCCAAAGAGCTCGGCCTCGGCAAGGCACGCGCCGTTGCGGCGCTGCATCCTGAGGCTATCGTAATTGGCTCGGACACTATCGTGACTGTTGACGGACACCAACTAGGTAAGGCCGAAAGTTTGGACGAAGCCCGCGACATGTGGCGCATCATTACTTCGGCGCCAAATAAGATCACAACATCTGTCGCGGTCGTGTGCAAGGTGCTCGCGTATGAGCGAGCCGAATCCGACAACGCATATGTATACATGAAGTCGTACGACGATTCTGCAATCGAAGCGTATCTTGCAACCGGTGACTACGCGGACAAGGCTGGCGCCTACTCTTTGCAGAATGCCACTGCGCTCATCCACCGGTTTGAGGGCGACGAACAAACTATCCTTGGTCTGCCGATGCGTATCGTTTCCGAAATGCTGAAGAGCGTGGCTACGCGAAAAAGTTGACGTCCTGCAGCTCGGGCGGTAGGAAGCCGTCAGGGTGCTTGTAGCCGGCCTCCCATCTGGTGCCTTTGCCGTAGCCAAGCTCTTTCATGAGCTTGGTCGGGGCATTGCGCAGTCCAAGCGGCACGGGCAAGTCGGGATACTGTTTTGCCGCCGCCGCAGCCCGGGTAAAGGCATTGTAACTTTCGCGGTTTTTCGGTGATTTAGCCATTACAACGGCGCAGTGGCTAAGATTAATCTGAGCCTCTGGCATGCCGATTCGCTCCACGGCCAGGAAAGTCGACACGGCCAGATTCAGTGCTGCCGGTGCTGCTAGCCCAATATCCTCGCTCGCAAATACGACCATTCGCCGGGCGATAAACTTCGGATCTTCGCCGGCCTGCAGCATGCGGGCCAGGTAGTAGAGTGTCGCATTCATATCAGACCCACGCATACTTTTGATAAATGCGCTGATAACGTTGTAGTGCGACTCGCCCTTTTTATCGTAGCCAGGCACCTTGGTTTGAGCCGCGGTTTCGACGAGCTGGGGAGTAATGGGTTTGCCGAGTGCCAGCTGCTGCGCAAGCTCAAGATTGCCAAGTGCTACCCGGGCGTCACCGCCGCTGAGTTCGGCGAGTAGGTCGATAGATTTACTTGGCAGCGTTTTAGCTGGCAGTTTTAGCAGTTTTGCGGTGCGTTTTACTATCTTAACGATGTCATTTTTGGTGAGTGGCTCCAGCACCAGTACTCGAGAACGAGACAACAAGGGGCTAATGACTTCAAAGCTTGGGTTTTCGGTGGTGGCGCCGATGAGCACAATGGTGCCTGCCTCGACATGTGGCAAAAATGCATCTTGCTGCGCTTTGTTGAAGCGATGAATTTCATCAACAAAGAGGATTGTACGCATGCCGAGCCGTTGGTTCTGCTGGGCGCGCTCGATAACCTTCGCGACATCTGCCTTGCCGCTCGTGACAGCGCTGAGCTCAACAAATTCGGCGCCGGTTTCTTTTGCGATGATACGTGCCAGGGTTGTCTTGCCGCTGCCTGGCGGCCCCCACAGAATGAGGCTCGTTGGTTCTTTGTGTTCGATAATTTGTCGGACTATCTTCTGGTCGCCGACCAGGTGCAATTGCCCGACTACGTCAGCCAGATTC
>CAYWOA010000045.1:0-6799 GCA_964459795.1 uncultured Candidatus Saccharibacteria bacterium
GATAGTCACCGAGGGTCGTAATCGGCTCAATGGCTATCGTCATGCCAGAGCGTAGCACCGGCCCCCTGCCAGCGAGGCCGTAATTCGGTATCTCCGGCGATTCATGCAGACTGTGGCCGACACCGTGGCCGACCAGCTCGCGCACGATACCGAGGTCATACGAACGCAGCACTTTCTCGACGGCGGCCGATATATCGCCCACGCGGGCGCCGTCGCGCACGGCATCTATACCGGCGTACAACGCCTCTTCGGTGCCCTGCAGCAGACGTTTGGCAGCGGCATCAGGCTTACCACCGACGCAAACGGTAATGCCAGCATCGGTAATCATACCCTCGTAGTTCACCCCGAAATCGAAGTTCACGATATCACCAGTCTTAAATTGCACATCGTTTGGAATGCTATGCTGCACTTCATTATTATTTGATATACAGATGATATCCGGGTAGCCCTCGAAACCCTTAAATGCCGGCTTGCCGCCTAGCCGCGCGAGCTCATCGGCCGCCAGCGCAGAAACCTGCTTCGGCGTCATACCAGCCCGGACTTCACGGCGAATCTTTTCCAGCACGGTAGCCAGCATACGGCCGCTGGCGCGCATGGCAGCAATCTCATTATCCGTTTTTGGGCGCATAGGCAAATAGTAGCTCCTTCTTCCCTACACTATAGTCGTAGTAGCTGGAACAGGCAATTACATACGGATTCTCTTCTCTCGCAAAATGAGACTGAACAAGTCATCGATTTCTCACGCAAGATGGAGGCCAGGGCCTAGTTACGTGTGGGCGGCTGCATGGTGGGTTATGAAGAAAACCATGGATATCACACCTATATCAATAATAGAGCAGAGAGCTTATGTCAGTAGCAATAGCTGCGTACGGCTCCACTGTACGGATGAGCTTGAGGTTTATATGACTACATTGAGCGAGTTGACACTACCCACGCCTATCCACCGCTTGGACAAGCAGCTAAAGGCACTATCTGAGCCTTTCTAACATTAGCGGCCGGTACTTTTGATGCCCAAATTGATCACTTCAGTAGTCAATACGTCCGGCACGGACGTATTGAGCCAGCTACCCATATCCAGCCAATGTTCCAGAGGACATATACCCGGGAAGACATTGCCGAGTGACTTCCCGAGATGGCACACCCTCCACTATTACTGGCAGCTATGGAATAAATCGCCGACAATTGAGGCAACAACAGATAAAACGGTGATGCGTCCAAGCGTACTGTAGCGAGTCTTAAAAAATTAGTTGGCGGTATTCGCTTGTAAATAACTGCCAATTATAGACAAGGCAGGCTTGGGGTTGTTATCGGTATACATAATCCCGAAATTCATTTGTTGTCTTTGTGTCTCGGCATCTCCGCTGGCCGACGCCCGGTCTTTATCATTATATACAATGAATACCTCCAAATACGGCCAATTCTTTTTGGCGTAATCAATGGCTTTTACTAAATAATCACCCTGTTGCTGCTCGGTTACTCCCAAATTCCAATTTTTCACAACCCCATCTCCCGTCAAATCACTATTTGCGTGAGTGGAATAGCCCATTTCAGTAATCCATATTGGTTTAGAGGAGTCGTTATTATCAACCATTAGCTGGCGCAGTGTTGGTACATGTAAAAAATTCCATGTTTGCGAGCCATCACTATTCAAGGGATCATTATTCGCAAGACCCTCGTAGGTGTGTATTGCCATAATGTCAAAATAGTTTTTAATCCCATATCCATATAGTTGATTTATCCACTGCACATCTACAGATGAAGCCCCGCTAGTCAACACTTTTGCATTAGGATTAGCATTTTTGATAGCTGGGTAGGCAGCCTTGAGCAGTTCGGCATAATATTGCGTGCCGCCATAACTGCCATCTGGGGCCTGCCAAAAAGATTGAAGCGGATCTGCTTCGTTCCATACTTCCCAATTGTCTATTCTGCCTTCCCAATACTTAGCAGCCCAAGACGCTGATTCAGCATATTCGCTATATTGGGGATACCCCGCCGGCCTAGTGGTAGATACCTTACCTGAACCACCATCAGTGTTCCAGCTAGGGGTAGTCCACCAGATGCCTATTACTTTAATCCCTTTTGAATTTGCGTAATTAACCGCATTATCTATCTTCTTTATGTACCAATTATTAGAAGCCTCACTTGGATAAATAGCAGTCGAGTCGCTTGATCCGCCATAAATATCACCAGCTTCTTCGATAGTACTCCAACCTATGTCAATTCGGACCCATTTCATTCCTTGGCTGGCAATATTATCAATAATTGCTCTATTGTCAGCATCTGTATGCAAGCCATTCGACCAGCCCGCCTGAAAATTAATTCCCACTTCTGGCAGCAAATTTAGTGTGCTAGTTGCCCCGCCGCCAAACTTCACCACCCCGCTACCCGATTGTCCGGGCACGCTAACGACCGTCGCGCCGCCGGCTATTACACCAGATTCTGCCTCCACTCCAGCAGCGGGAGTTGCTGCTCTGGTGCTGATGACTAGCGTGGTACAAACCAGTGCAAAAATACCAATAAAGAACGCCCTCTGAACATATACATTCCGGCTAATCAGCATGGCTCGGCGCCTTAGCTCTGCGATCACAGTAGCATCTCCTTAGCTACGATTATAGCGTAAGTGGTTTGGCGTGGGAAGACGCGGTACCGTTAGCTGACGCCGAGAGCGGTCGTGATATTATCGTAAACTTCACTGGGCGTACCATCAGCGTTCACATCGTGCACCACGACACCGCTGTCTCTGAATTGCTGCAGCAAGGGCTGCGTTTTGCTCGCGTACAATCGGTAGCGCTCGGTAATAGACTCCGGCGTATCATCTGGCCGGCCACGGAGGGCAAGTCGGCGGCGAGTTTCTTTCTCGCTCACGTCCATATGCACAACAACAGGGTTATCGAAACGGCCCTTTTTTACCTGTTCCATCAGCCAGTTCACCTGTTCCACCGTACGAGGAAACCCGTCGAGGATAAACTCGTCGCGTGTATCAACAATATCGAAAACCTTGTCGATCATATCGATAGTTTCTTGGTCGCTAATCAATTTACCCTCAAGCATGGCGGCACGGCGATGACCTGTTAGGAACAAGCGGAAAATCTCACCGGTTGATATGTACGCGTAACCGTGTTCGTCGGCAAGTTTATGCCCTTGTAAGCTCTTGCCGGCACCGGCTGGACCCATCAGTAGAATCATTGCAGTTTCTCCTTTACAATTTTCGCGATCATACCTCCGTCGGCACTGCTGCCAACTCGCTGTTTGACACTGCCAATGACAGCGCCCATAGCGCTCGGGCCAGTCGCTGCTTGGGTAGCAATAACTTCATCGATAATCTGCCTGAGTTCTGCCTCGCTGAGCTGCGGAGGTAAGTATGTTTCGATGATTGTCTTCTCCGCCAGTTCCTTGTCGGCACGCTCCGGGGAACCGCCCTGCCGGTATAAGTCGGCGCTTTCCTGGCGCTTCTTTGCTTCCTTGGCAAAGAGAGCCTGAATCGCATCATCGTCTAGCCCTTCGTCGCGCTTCCCCGCCGCAACTTCGGCGTATAAAATAACACTCTTCAGGCCGCGCAGTGTTTCCAAACGGACACTGTCGCCCGCGAGCATAGCCGCCTTCACATCATCCTGAAGTTGCTGTTTTATCATGACGTCTGCTACTTAAGCGTTATCGTTGACCGAGCTTGATTCTCTTAAGCTTAAGCGCCTTGCGTTGGTTGCGAGTGATTGCCTTAAGACGACGCTCGCGCTTACTCATTGGCTTCTCAAAATACTGGCCCTGTTTGACCGTCAGCACCAGCCCAGACTGCTGTACACGCCGGTTAAAACGGCGCACCAGGCTCTCGGCGGATTCTTTACCGTCTTTTCGTGTAACCTCTATCATACTCGGAGGAGTATACCAGGGAAAACGGCGTAAAACAAGGGGGCACGAACGGTAAGTCCCCACCTAAAACCTACGAAACGTGGCGCTTCTGCTGCGTACGCTGACTCTTGAGCACGATACTCTGCAGCTCTTTGAAGATAACAAACTGCTTGTTCGTGTGGTAAATTTTGGTATTGCCCTGCTTTTCAGATATTAGGAAACCGGCCTTTTCGAGACGCTTGAGCTCACGCTGAATATTACCGGCGTCTTCCTTGATAAGTTTCGCTAGACCGCGGACATGCGTCTTGAAATCGGGATATTTGGCATAGATCACGATGATCTTGCGGCGTACTCTGGAAGTGATGAAGACGTCTAGCATAATCCATTAATCCCCTTGCTATTACATAAGCTTTTATTGTCGTAACGACAACGTGCTCTATCTAATATAGCAACCGCCGCAAGCTATTTCAACACTAATTGTGCATATTTGGTGTATATCTCAGGAAACCGGTAGCCACGTTGGTCGCAGACGAGGTAACAATCCTCTATAATCCCTGGTATGTTTTATCATGAGGTGCTCGTTGGCGATCTGCGTTATCACGGCAATAGCGCACTGACCTATGCGCATGACAGCGCACTTTTGCCTGGCTCCGTTGTTAGAATCGCACTACGTGACCGATCAGTTTTAGGAATTGTACTACGACAAGTCGCCGAGCCGTCTTTTGTGGCTAAGCCGATTAGCGCAGCCGCACCTGCGCCACCACTACCTGCCCAGTCGCTTGCCCTGCTCGAATGGCTATATGAATACTACCCGGCGTCGTTTGGGTCGATCGTTCGCCAGTTTTTGCCGCCCACGACCGTGTTTCCAAAGCAAGCTGCGGAGGTGACGCCAGCTCCCCACCGCAAGCATAAAAAACCCACTAGTGCCGCCTTGCCGCCGCTCACAAAAGACCAACTGGGGGCGCTGGACCAAATCGGTGATTCTGGCTATCACCTCTTACGCGGCGTAACTGGCAGCGGCAAAACACGGCTATACCTTGAGCTCGCCAAACGAATGTTGGAGAGCAACAAATCGGTTATCGTACTCACACCGGAAATCGGCCTAACCGCACAGCTTACCGTGTCATTCGAACAGGCATTTCCGGGTAAAGTCCACGTGTTACATTCTCGGCTTACAGATGCTGCTCGGCGAGATGCATGGTACAACGTACTACGGTGCAGCGGGCCGCAAATAGTTATTGGCCCTCGCTCTGCCTTGTTCACGCCGATGCAGAAGCTCGGCCTCATTGTTATTGACGAATCACATGACCAAGCCTACAAAAGCGAGACCGCACCCTACTACCGAACGGAACGCGTGGCGGCAAAGCTAGCAGCGCTGCACGGTGCCTGCCTGGTGAGCGGCTCGGCGACGCCAAATATTGAGGAGTACTACGTCGCGGCCGCCAAGGGTCGTCCCATCGTTACCCTGCCACACGTCGCAATCCCTACCTCCACTGCTCTCACGGTACAGACCGTAGATATGCGCGACCGCGCTGCCTTTGCCCAGAGTGCGGTGCTGGCAAGTCCTCTCATCGAAGCCATGCGGACAAGCCTGGCCGCGCATGAACAATCCCTGCTGTTTCTGAACCGCCGCGGCACGGCGAGCGCCATTTTGTGCGCATCCTGCGGCTGGCGAGCACTCTGTGGACACTGCGATCTGGCCATGACCTATCACGGAGATACTCATACCATGCGCTGCCACGTCTGCGGCAAAACCCAGCCACTACCCGTTCACTGCCCGGAATGTCAGGCAGCCGACATCTTGCTCAAAACCATCGGAACCAAGGCAGTTGTCGACGAAGTGAAGCGCCTTTTTCCCGGTGCTCGCATCAGCCGGTTCGATACCGACACCGCAAAGACCGAGCAGCTTGAGACACAGCTCGAAACATTGCAGCGCGGCTCGGTGGATATCATCATTGGTACTCAAATGATTACCAAAGGCCTTGATTTGCCCGGGCTCAGCACAGTGGGCGTGCTGAACGCCGATAGCAGTCTGCTTATCCCCGACTACACGGCCAGCGAGCGCACCTTCCAGCTCATCACCCAAGTGCTGGGAAGGGTCGGGCGCGGACACCGCAGTGGCGTGGTCGTGCTACAGAGCTATGCCCCAGATAGTCCTTTGATCGCAGCAGCAATCAGCAAAAATTGGCAGCAGTTTTATGACCGCGAACTAGCCGAGCGGAAAATGTACCGATTTCCGCCGTTTACCTACCTTCTCAAGCTCAGCTGCCTCCGAGCCAAGAGTGGGGCGGCCGAGCAGGCAGCCGAAAGTTTGAAACAAACTGTCCGGCGAGCCCAGCCGAATGTGCGCGTAGAGGGGCCAGCGCCATGCTTTCACCCCCGTGAGCGTGGCAAGTACAAATGGCAGCTCATTGTAAAAAGTAGTCGCCGTTCGGTGTTGCAAGACATTATCCATTCGCTTCCCTCGGGCTGGCAGTACGATATCGATCCAACTCACCTGCTCTAGGCTGTCAGTGTTGTCTATCTGAGAGACGTCTCATATACTAGTGCCATGAAGAGGACACTGATAACACTTCCGAACCCCCACCTCAGGGAACGCAGCAAGAAAGTTGGTTTCATTGGTGATGATATTCTGAAGCTCATTGCCGACATGGAGCACGCGACACTGGAGTGGGAAGATAGCCGCGACCACGAGGTCGGCGTGGCGCTCGCCGCCGTGCAAATCGATGCCCTCTTGCGAGTTGTCGTCGTGCGCAATAATTTCGACGATAAAGCAGACCGCAGCTTTCGTGTTTTCATTAATCCAGAGATTACTAAGTGCGAAGGTAAGCTGGTGGCTGATTATGAAGGTTGTCTGAGCATACGGAATGTGTACGGGCTCGTGCCCCGGCACTCCAAGGTTCGCATCAAGGCACTGAACGAACACGGCAAAGAGGTGCGCCTGACAGCTGAG
>CAYWOA010000046.1:0-6716 GCA_964459795.1 uncultured Candidatus Saccharibacteria bacterium
TTCGGGCCTTGTTGCGAGGCAGCAGCTCGCGAAGACGAACTTTGTGGAAAGTTTCAGCCATTTCAGCCTTGAGCTCACTCGTTTCTGCGGCGCGCACAACACCCAGCAAATTGGTGTCATGGGTATCGTAGAAGCCGTCATAAAGCGCATTTTCGACATCATATTCGGCGGCCTTCTGGCGCTGATCTTGTTCGGTGTCGAGCAAGCGGAGCGCCGCTAGGACGCGCTCGCTAAAAGTTGGGTTTTTCTGTAGCAGCTGCCAGTGCTTACGAATAGCCGACATATCGACCTGCAGCCTTGCTTGTGACTCTTCGTCAAGCACCCCCAGAGGTGCGACGGCCGGACAGCGGTTGTACTGCATCGTCTTGACAGGCAAACGCTGCGGCGCATCTGGCTCCCGTGTCCAGCGCCAGTGATCAGCCAGCTGCTCAGCACTCATATCGAAGAAAGGCGTCGGATCATAGCGCAAATCATACACCAACGCACCTTTTTTCTTCGGGTGCGGCGCGAGACGCACTACGATTGCCGTCTTTTGAAACTCATTATCGTACTTGCCACTGCTATAGACGATGGGCTCATCCCGTTCAACAAGCTCAGCGATCTTGGCCTTATCACGGTAGTTCAGCAACCACTCAAATAGCTTCGGCTGCTTCGCACGTACCAGGCCGGCAAGCGCAATTGAGGCCTGTACGTCAGCCAGCGCATCATGGGCATTATTATGCGCAATACCGTTTGCCTTCGTCAGAAGTTCGAGACGGTTGCCGGGCTTGCCATCTATTACTGGCCACTCGATACCAGCGGGTCGAAGTGCTCTGGTCATGCGAACGACATCGAGTAAATCCCAGCGGCTACGGCCGTCTTTCCACTGCCATTCGTACGGATCGTAGAAGTTACGGTAGTGCAAAAAGCGCATGAACTCATCGTCAAACCGGATACTATTGAAGCCAACAAAAATCGTGGAGGGTAGCGCGACGGTTTCATGAAATTGTCGCAAAAACTCTGCCTCAGTCTTGCCACCCTGAATCGTTTGTTGCGGTGTAATGCCTGTCAGGAGCACGGCGTCGGGCGCAGGTAGAACATCTTCACCCAAGCGAATGAGTATATTTACCGGCTCGCCGATGGGTTTCAGCGCCAGGTCAGTGCGCTGACCGGCAAATTGCATCACTCGGTCTTCACGTGGATTAATCCCCGATGTCTCCAGATCGTACCAAAAAAATGTCGTCTCACTCATGTGGTACCAGTGTAGCACGCGCGGATATACTCAGAGCAGACGCTGTCAGTTTCAGACTGCAAAGTTAGAACTCGAAGCTGCCAGCGGCGAATGTAATTGTGTCGCCAGGCTGAGCGCCGCGGCGGGAGAGCTCGTGTAAGATACCCTGTTTGCGCATAATACTTCTGAGCCGCGCAACCGATTCGTCATTGCTAAAGTCGGTGCGCTCGGCAAATCGGTCGATTTTGGCACCAGATACCACAAATCCGATCGGTGTTTTCTCTACCGTCCAGCTCGCTTCGTCTACCAGCTTCAGAACCGGCAGCATCTCTTTGTTCGCTGACGTTTCTTCGGAAACCTCGTCGGCCTTTACCCGCTCGCTGCGAACCGTTTCGTAGGTAGCATACAGCAGCTCACGGAGGTTTTGATGAGCCTGCGACGATATCGCAAAAATATGAGCGCTTTTCGGTAAAAGTTTCTGGATTTTCTTTTGGGTAGCCGCAACTAGCTCCGGCAAGCTGGCGTCTGTTTTTGTCAGCACAACGATCTTCGCCCTTCCCGCAAGTTCATCAGAGTATGACGCAATTTCTTTCTCGATAGTGTGAAAGTCTGCCACGATATCGTCACTCGTCACATCGATGAGGTGCAGCAGCACTGCAGTGCGTTCGACGTGCCGCAGGAATTCGTCGCCCAGTCCCTTCCCCTCAGCAGCTCCCTCGATAAGTCCAGGGATATCGGCGATGAGTAGGCTCCCGGCACCTTTAATATCCGCCACGCCGAGATTGGGCGTCAGTGTCGTAAACGGATAGTCAGCTATTTCGGGGCGAGCGTTACTCACCACCGAGAGAAATGTCGATTTGCCAGCATTTGGCAGACCCACCAGACCGACATCGGCGATGAGTTTGAGCTCAAGCCTGAGATCTCGCTCCTGGCCCTTGCCTCCCGGCTCGGCAAATTTAGGCGCCTGACGCACACTACTGACAAAGTGTGCGTTGCCAAACCCGCCGCGGCCACCGGCTGCTAGTACGACCGTTTGTCCATCGACTGCTAGATCGGACAGAACTGCATCGCCCTCATAGACGACAGTACCGACCGGGACCATTATCCTTAGATCTTTGCCATTACGGCCATGTTTGCGCTGTTTACTGCCGCCTTCGCCGTCTTCGGCGATTAGCTCCTTGTGGTAACGGAAGTCCATGAGTGTATTGTGGTTTCGGCTGGCTGTGAAAATAACGTCGCCGCCTTTGCCACCGTCGCCACCGTCTGGTCCACCTCGGTCAACGTACTTCTCATGCCGAAACGACGTCCGGCCGTTGCCCCCGTCGCCAGCTACCACCCGCGCAGTCGCTACATCGATAAATTTCACAAACCATATTATAACAGAGGTGACTAAGATACGGTACGTTACTGCTTAGCCATGGTCGACTTCTACAAAGCCATGGCCGTTACATCAGCTTCCTATAAACCACAAGCCCGATGTGGTACGATGTACACTAGATATAGAGAGCATAGAACATCCAGAGAGTGTACCCGGGGAAGCCAAGAATAAACAATGCAAAGTTATACAACCCTATCGCAAACCCTGAAAAGCCACTTCAGCCTCCTGCTGTACAACCGCGCTGCTCAGAAGATTATTCTCATCGGCATCTTCGCGCTGGTTGGTACAGCCTATGTCATAAGCACGAAAGCAATGACACCAGCTACCGGTGCAGAAGCAGAGTCGGGCAGTCTCAGTGGTGCGAGTGTCGTCAGTAGTACGCGAGCCTCTGGTGGTAGTGCGGTAAAGTTTGGGAACGGGGTACCGCAGTTTAACGTTCGTAATTATGGAGCGGTGGGCGATAATGCTACGAATGACACTACAAAGATTCAAGCGGCAATCAATGCTGCTGGTCAAGTCGGCGGTATAGTAGTTGTTCCTGCGGGTACTTATCTCATTACACAACCACTGAGCGTACCAGCCAATGTCACAATTTCGGGCACGGGTACTATTAGGCAGAGTACCACTGCAACCTATGGTTTATGGATAAAAGGCAATAATGTGACCGTTGACGGCATTGGTCTAGTGGGGGCTAACAATAATTTAAGTTATAGAGATTCAGAATACGCTATTTATGGTGCCGGCACAGCAGTGACACCGTTACAAAACATAACAATCAAGAATGCGAGTATAAGTAAATGGGGTGCTTATGGAATTAGACTAGAGCATTTACAGGACTTCGTACTATCAGACAACACCGTAACAGATATAGGCTACAGCGGGATTGGTGTGCTTACCGCAAGGCAGGGTTCGATACTGAACAATACTATTGACAATATAACGCCCGGTTCGAGCGGAAATATGTATGGTATAGCAATGTCATTTGTCGGAGACGAGGATCCCTCTACGGATATAGTTGTGCGGGGCAATACCGTTTCGAGGGTAGCTTGGGAATGCATAGACACGCATGGTGGATCTCGCCTGACTATTGATAATAATAAGGCCTTATCTTGCGGGGTAGGCGTAGCGATTGTAAATGGTCTGGTCGCCGAGCGAACATCCAAGGATATCGTCATAACAAATAATTATATTGATGCCCAAAAAGATACCATAACAGCTAAAGACAACGGCATAATACTGCAGGGTTATGACGATGGACAAGGCACCATTACGCCTGTTACCGGTAGGATAAGCGGAAATACAATCCGTAGAGTCCAAGTTGGTGTTTATTTTGGGTTCACATGCTGCATCGAAATAAGTAATAACAATTTTGAAGAATGCATCGGCTGGGGCGTATTCGCGCTGCAAAATAACACTAATTTTCATATTACAAATAATAATTTTACTGATATATGGAGTAATTCAACCTGGACTGCTGCTATACATACAGGCAGCTCTGGCGGGACGAATACTGGTGTAATTTCTGGTAATTCGCTGCTTCGAGGTACAAAACAGGCGACCTATATTAACCAGTATGGCTACTACTACAGGGGCGGGATGGCAGGAGTTAGCCTGTCTAGTAATAATTTTACACAGGCAACTGTTGCAGCGGTGGCCGGCGAGCCATAATAGTTTAGATTGCCGTAGTATGTGAATTGCGCGAGCTTAATTGATCATCACAGTCAGTAATGAGAATGAAAACGTTTTAGCACGACTATTCGGCGTTAGACTTATAGCCAAGAAATAGCTTCCTCTAGACTGAGATCCGTAATCCGGTGTATGGTTGCCATCGACCGAATCTCCATGGGGTTCGGAGGCACAATGATACATAAACAGGAGTTAGATGAGAATTAAGGGTATAGGCGTAGAGGGCTAGGGGGTGCAGAGGCAGAGGACTAGGTGCAGAGGGTGCAGAGGACTGTCCTCTAACAGATAGGGAATATGTGAATTAGTACGTGACATCTCTCTATTCAGATTGAGGTCGCCGTGAAAGCTCGCGTGTCATTTTACTTGATTCTACACAAAGTAGTGTCACCGACGCTGGGCAGGAGTTGGTTTAGTGGTATATGTAGTTTGGATAAGTACCGATCGGTACCACAGCGTAGCCGACGCGGCCAAAACCGGCTATACCGTTCATATCGCTTATCTTCATAGTGCCATTATCGTAGACTTCCTCGATAATGCCGACATGCCCCGCCCAACCAGACGATGTTTGGAATATAGCCCCTGCCTTGGGAACCGAGCTGACCGTCCATCCGCTAAGGCGAGCATAGTACGCCCAGGTATTGGCATTGCCCCAGTTACCTGGTGCGCCCGAGCGAGCAGCCGCATACCACGTGCACCAACCCCAGTCGTAGCCATTGCTACCATAGCTCGGGGTAAAACTAGCACCATACACGCTCCGGGTGCCAGATGAACGCGATGTTGTCGCAGCGGCAACTTGGCCATTTGGAATGATGATACGTCGGCCGACCACCAGACCGGCCTCTTCGGCATCGTTATACTGCGTGATCTGATCGGCGCTACTGTGGTATTTTGTCGCCAGGCTCTGAGCCGTTTCCCCAGCCGTCACCGTATGGACGATCCCGTTGACCGGTGGGATGATGAGCTTTGTGCCAGCTGCAACACTGTCACCAGATAAGCCGTTGGACCAGCGAATGCTGTCTGAAGTGACCCCAAATTTCTGCGCGATTACCGGGATAGACTCGCCGGCCTGCACGGTGTAGTCTGTGATATCCCGCCAGCTCTTCATCGATGTGGTAACGACTTGGGGCTTGACCGCCACGCTGGTGTCACTGGCATTGACCACTGCGGCAACCTTGGCGCTCTGAGCCTGGTTCACGATAGGGGTTTTTTCTGGCAGATTAGCCGCTTTTGCTACATTGGCCGCGACATCGAAAGAGGTCAGTCGGTCAACTGGGCTAGCAGGAGCTTCGGCGGCTGTCGTCGTTTGGGCGGCAACCACCGCTGGGCTATCCGTCCTGGCGCTCGTAATCACAAAAAACAAAACCCCGACTAACACAAAAAGGTTCGCTCCCACAAGGCTAAAGCGAACGAGACGTTTCTTGACAACCTTTCGGCGCAAGCTTTTTTGCAAACGCCGACTGGCGATTTGCCGACGGCGCTGCAAGTTGTGGGCCAAAACCGACCCGGACTGTGTCGTACTGATAGGACATCTCCTGGTAACCCTCGCTCTCGCATAGTTGCGGGCGGGGAAACCAAACTTTTGCACGGGTCTTACGTTTTGTATTAGACTTGGGCCGCCCGTTCCGGCGACTAGGTTAATGCGTTTCCGTGGTGCGTACAAAAGATAACCACCCGCCACCTTCCTGTCCCTCAAGAAGGTACAAATGGTTACTGTCCAAGGATATCAGACTGAGCGCTGTCATGCAACCCCCTAGCCGCTCTTCTACCCCTGTTATTCTTGGCAAAGTTTGTGGCAATATTTGGCGGTTAGTGCCTCGTGTTCTTCGACCGTTTTGGAGAAATACGTCGTGCCGTCATCACCCGAGACGAAAAATAGCCAATCAGTACTAGCCGGATGCGCTACCGCAGTGAGGGCGCTGGTGTCGACATTGCTAATGGGCGTAGGCGGTAAGCCGGTATGCAACCGGGTGTTGTACGGCGTGTCATAGGTGACATCCTTGCCCTGACCAGCCAGAGTCGACCCATAATAGGCGGTAACATCGCTGCCGAGGGCGATTCCGCTCCTGAAGCGTTTCAGAAAGACCTGGGCAGCCTGGGCGCGATCGGCAGGTTTGGTAACCTCTTTTTCAACGATAGATGCAATAATAACGCCCTGATAGGTCGTCAAACCCTGCTGCGTGAAGCCGTTCGTAATGTCTGGGGTTAAGTGTTCGGCGAATTCAGCTAGTGACTGCTGGATGATGGTTTTTGCAGAGGTGCCCGCCGTTTTCTGGAATGAGTCTGGATACAGGTAGCCCTCGAGGTTGGCGCCGCTTGGTTTACCGGCAAAGATGGCACTGCTCGCATACTGTGTCGGCTCCAGGGCGGCATCGACATCGGCACTACTAAAACCTTGGTCGATGAGCGACTCGCGAATCTGATCGAGCCACTGACCAGGTAGAA
>CAYWOA010000047.1:0-1369 GCA_964459795.1 uncultured Candidatus Saccharibacteria bacterium
GTAGTAGGTAGTAGGTAGTAGGTAGTAGGTAGTAGGTAGTAGGTAGTAGGTAGTAGGGATGGGGGACAAAGAATTGAAGTATGGCACTTCTTCCGGCTCCTGGCTCAGGTGTTGTCGTGTTTCACAACTTCCGACAGGCGGCGCGAGTTGTCTGACGAGCTAGGCTATTGCCCGCACGGCAATAGCCTAGCGAGGAGTTCCCCGCGTCGGTTGTGAAACCGACGAGCAGCTGACCAAGAGCTGGAAGCAGGGCCGAGGTTTTCTGCTTCTCTTTTGGCGGTCCAAAAGAGAAGTCGCCGTGCGGGCGCGAGCGCCCGCGTTTGCGAGGATTTGGTCAAGCAAAGTATGTGAAGGCTGCCGAAACCGGAATCGAAACAAAATAGGAGGAGATCTCTCGACTGCGGTCGAGATGACAGAGGGATGAAGGGATTAGGATGACGGAGAAGAATGACGTGTGATTTGTTTTTTTCTCTCAAATGGCCGCAGCCTACGCTATACTTGCTGCATGAGTATTACGAAAGCCATCATACCAGTTGCCGGCTGGGGTACCCGGCGCCTCCCCATTACGAAAGCTATCGAGAAATGCATGTTACCGCTCGGCAATAGGCCGCTCGTCGATTATGTCGTGCAAGATTGTCTGGCCGCTGGAGTGAATGATTTTTACTTCGTCGTTGGCGAGCAAAGTGAGCAACTTCAGGCATACTACCGAGACAATATCGCGCTGAATGATTATTTACGTGCCAAGCATGCCGACAAGCTGCTCGACCTCGTTCGTGCGCCCCAGGCATCGTTTCACTTTATCGTTCAGCCAAGCTACGGCAAATACGGCACCACTATACCCGTCGCCCTGTGTCGTGATTTTATCACCGAGGATGAGCAGTTTCTCGTCATCATGGGTGATCAGTCATTTTTCCAGCCGAACGGCACTTCAAACGCCGAGCGCCTGATTTCACTGGTCGAATCTTCACGGGTCCGCTCTGGTTTACTCGGCGTCCCCGTAGCGCCCGAGGATGTTGGTCAGTACGGCATTATCGAAAAAGACGACGCCGGCATGTACCAGCGTATCATCGAGCACCCGAAGCCAGGCGAGACGAGCAGCACGCTGAATAATGCCAGTTTCTACCTGTTTGAACAGGCAATATTTCCCTTTATCGAGAACGATTTGCAGCGACCACACGAGACCGGCCAGGAGTACTGGCTGATTGACGCCATCAACGAATACGTCGCCTCCGGCCACAATGTCGCCGTCGGCGAGGCCGGCGGCACCTACCTCGACTGTGGCAATGTGCAGGGCTGGCTCCACGCCAACCAAGTCGTCATTTCAGAAACCCATCCCGCCAACCTCTAGCCTCTCTCGAAAACCTTTTTG
>CAYWOA010000047.1:1469-6702 GCA_964459795.1 uncultured Candidatus Saccharibacteria bacterium
TTTTTGAGAGGACAGTTTTTGAGAGGACAGTCCTCTTGGAAGAGTTTTGCTACGGTGTTTGTTTTTTATTTACACCTTACAAGTTGTTGTGTTTTTCGTGTTTCACTATCTCCGTTAGCAATGTGGCAAATTGTTCAATATCGGCCTTGGTGGTCGTGCGGCCCATTGTCACGCGAAGTGAGCTGCGCGCAGCTTCATCACTCAGGCCCATCGCCCGAAGCACATGGCTCGGTTCGTCGGAACTGGCGCTGCAAGCTGAACCGGCTGCAACCAGTACGCCGCGGGTTTCGAGCTCCACAATCAGCCGTTCATTATCAAGCCCGGGCAAGGTAAGGTGCAGATTGTTAGGCAAACGCTGCCGCCGCGAGCCATTAATGACAACCTCTGGGATAGACTTTTCAAGCAGCCGCATAGCGTGGTGCTGCAGTTCTGTCAGGCGATGTGACTCTTCAGAGCGCAGCTGCTGTGCCAGGTCGAGCGCGGCCGCAAACCCCACCGCTCCGGCGACATTTTCCGTGCCGCTCCGGTAGCCCCGCTCCTGACCACCGCCGCGGATAATGGGCGATAGTCGGACGTGACTGGCCGCATAGAGTGCTCCTGTCTGTTTCGGACCGTACAGTTTGCCGCCGTTTACCGTCATGAGGTCGACGCCGAGACGAGCGACATGCAGATCGAGGTGGTTACCTGCCTGGCAGGCATCGGTGTGCAGATACAGCGGCAGGTCGTTGCCCCGCTGGTGGCGATCCGCCCGAATTTCACTTAGCATATCGGCAATGCGGCGAATGGGTTGGATAGTGCCGACTTCGTTATTGGCGTACATGACGCTCACCAGCACGGTGTCATCGGCAATTTTGCGCCGCAGATCGTCGAGGTCTACCCTGCCCTGCTCCGTTGTAAGCGCAACGGAGCAATTAAACTGCTGCGCCGCCGCAAGCACCGACTCATGCTCAATGCTGCTCACCGCAGCGGAGCAATTTGGAAAATTTGCCATCACACCGGCGATGGCTAGATTATTCCCCTCTGTGCCCCCTGCCGTGAAAATAACTTCGGTCGGCCGAGCACCGAGCCAGTGAGCCACCCTTCCCCGGGCAGTCTCCAGCGCTTCCCTTGCCTGCCGAGCCGGCAAATATGTCGCCGATGGGTTGTAGAATACGGCGCTAAAATACGGCTGCATCGCCGCCAGCACAACCTCATCTAATGGTGTCGCGGCGGCGTAGTCCAGATAGATCATGAGCTGTGTCCCCCAGGGAAAAGAGCAGCCCAGGCGAAAACCGCGTTTTTCGCCGGCTTTGGTGAGAAAAACCGTAGGTTTGTCTCATCGGCGTCCACCGGCGTGGCAGCAGCGTAGTCTAGATAGATCATACAGGTATCTTACACGCCTACAGCGGCAAGCAATGGGTCAAACTTGCCATGGATACGGCGCTGGTACTCGCGGGCGGCATTGCACAGACGATTCGCCTCCTCGATGGAGACGGGTCGATATGGTTGGCCATCCTGGGCCTTGAATATACCGTGCGGCCGCACATCATAGCGTGTGGTGCGTACTTGGTGAGCACCGCGCTCGTCGTTCCACTCCTCGTGCCACACCCAGGTGTGCTCATCGAGACAAAAGAACTCCCGTCGGCGGCCAGCCGGAATCGGACCGAAAACTTCCCCACCCATTTTGGCGGCATCACGCAGGATATTACGGTAGATAATTGCGCTCTGCACTTGGTCGTTTTGGGGCAAGATGAGTTTACGCAGCTTTTTGATCATAAAAAGTTCCCTCGGTAGCGCTGGTAGCGTTTGGTGCAGGCTGCGTCCTAAAAATGCGGTCGATACGAGCACGAGCCCCGGTAGCCATATCTTCCTCTTCAGCCTGCGGCGCCAGCACGGGCCGTCTTTCAGATGCTGCGGATCGATAATCGGACATGTTGACGATATTTGACTGCGGAGGCTGCACCTCGGCAACGACCTCGAGTGGCGGATGAAAACCAATGAGATTGTCGACAATATCTGCTGGGTTTTTCGGGGGTGGCGTATGCTCTACTGCCAGCGCACCTGGTGATGTGAGGCCGGCACGGTACAGCATGCCATCTCGAGCTATTTCGAGCCGCGGCACCGCAGTATCGGCCACCGAGCGCAGCATCAGTACGCCAGGCACCTCTTGTGGCGTCAGGTACTCTACGCCCGTTCTTTCGCCAAATATACCGTCGAAAATTCCCATAGTTTATACCTTAAATAGTTCCCGAGCGTTCGCGGTTGTCACGGCAGCCAGCTTGGCGAGATCTTCACCTCGTAGTCCAGCCAGAAACTCCGCCGTGTTCACGACATGCTTCGGCTCACACACCCTACCACGAAAAGGTACCGGTGTCAAGAAGGGCGCATCTGTTTCGAGTACTAGTTGCTGCCTAGGGATTGTGCGATATATCACACGCCGCGCCTCATCCCGCGCAAACGTCGCGATGCCATTGACGCCCACGTACAGACCACGTGACAGACCGCGTTCCAAATTGGCAAAATTGTCCGTGTAGCTATGCAGTACGCCCCTGACCCCCTGGTAGGCCTCTAGGATGGGCCAGAAGTCGTCAAATGCCTCGCGTACATGAAAACTAAGCGACAAATTATGCTCGAGCGCCAGCTCTATCTGAAACCGCAGTATCTCCGCCTGATCGGCCTCTGGGGACAGGCCATAGTAATAATCCAAACCGCACTCGCCCACGGCGACGACTTTCGGCTGTGGTGCCAGTGCCGCGAACCTGGCCTTTACCTCTGGGGATAGGTGATCTTTCGCCTCGTGCGGATGGATGCCGATGCTCGCCCAGACACCCTCGTGCTCCTGCGCAAACCGAACGGCCAGCTCGCTATCCGGCAACGTCGTACCAACAGCCAGCAGCCGAGTCACGCCAGCGGCATGCGCTGCCGCTAGCACCGAGGCCGTGGTGCGCTCAGAACCATCGGAAAGCCATTTGTCATGCACCGCTGTCACCCTGGCCTCAAGCTCATGCACGTGGCAGTGCGTATCGAAAAACTCCAGTGCCATGTCTCGTTATACCTCAGGATTGTCCAGTTTGGGGAACAGCGTGCCGTCCAGCGGGTTGACCATGCCCTTGGCAAAGAGCGCTTTGATTTTCTTGGCGGTGACAGGCAAAAACGGCTCCAAAAGATCAGCAATTTCTAAGAGATCGCCGACAAAACCTGCCAGTACCTCGCGTAAGTGGTCCTCATCGCCGAGTTTGGCAATTTCCCAGGGCTTTTCGGTGTCGATGAGCTGGTTGAGCCCACGCACCTGCCCCCAGACGCTGTCGAGTGCCCGATCGAACTTACAGAGAGTAATGGTGTCGTGATAGGCACCGGTGTCGTGCTCGGGTCCGGGCACGTCACCGATGAGTCCATCCTGGTACTTTTTGATCATGGCGGCGGTGCGCTGCACGGCGTTGCCAAGTTCGTTCGCCAGTTCGTTATTGTATGCGGCCTCAAAAGTCTCCCAGTTGAAATCGCCATCTTCGTAGCTCGGCACATGGCGCAGGAAATAGTAGCGGAACGCATCAGCGCCATATCTGTCGATGATTTCCTGGGGGTTTACCGAATTACCGAGGCTCTTGCTCATTTTCTTGCCGCCGACCGTTACATAACCATGTACATACAGCTGCTTTGCCAGCGGCAACCCAAGCGCCAGCAATATACCCGGGAAAATCGCCGCGTGGAAGCGTAAAATACCCTTTCCTACTACTTGGACATTGGCCGGCCAGAACTGTTTAAAATCTTCGTGCTCCGGGTAGCCTAGCACCGTGATGTAGTTCAGCAGTGCCTCGAACCAGACGTACATGACCTGTGTGCTGTCCCCCGGCACGGGGATGCCCCAGTCTATTTTGTCTTTGGGCCGCGAGATGCTGATATCGTCCAGGCCACTGTCGAGCAGCGCCAGGATCTCATTGCGGCGCGAACTCGGCACGACCCGGAAGCTATTATCTTTGATGGCTTTTCGGATCTGTTCGCCGTAATTACTGAGGCGAAAGAAATAATTTTCCTCCTCAATTTTCTCATACGGGCGATTGTGATCCGGGCAGACGCCGTTGTTTTCTTTCACCACCGTTTCGGTGAAGAATTCTTCGTCGCCGGTGCAGTACCAACCGACATACTGATTTTTATAGATGTCTTTTTCGAGGGCTTTCCAGATAATCTGAGCGCGCTGTTCGTGTCCCTTGTCGGTCGTGCGAATAAAACGATCGGGCTTGACCTCGAGGGCGGCGATGAGGTCGCGAAATTTTTGTGACATCTGGTCGCTGAGCGCCTGCGGCGTCACGCCGAGCTCGGCAGCCTTCTCAGCAATCTTACCACCATGCTCATCGGTACCGGTGCTGAAGATAACCTCGTCGCCGCGGGCGCGGGCCGCTCTAGCGAGTACATCGGCCATGACGAACTCCATGGCGTGCCCCAGGTGCGGTTCACCATTGACATAGGGTATAGAGGTCGTCACAAAGTATTTCATCGGTACTATTGTACCCTATTTGGCCAGCGGCGCGAGATACAACTGCGATACTATGTCCATAGCTGTATAAACTGCAGAGCCGACTACACAGCCGTTGCGACGCAGCTACGTTCTTTCGATTTTTGTGCTTGGCGACCCGTTGGCTTTATTGACCTTCGGGACCTTTAACGACGATAACACTACAAGTAATGTCGCCCAGTGTGGCTGCATGGCTACTGTCCACTGAATAGGTGCCCTCACAGGTCGCAGGCTGTCCACCATCTAACTCTGTCGTGAACGTAAGCGTATTGGGAGCAAAACCAAACCCCTTGTTTAGCACGAGACCACTGATGCGAACAACCCCTTGTTGCTCCAGCTTTTCACCGACCCCTTCATTATCGAGTTGGATGGTGCTCATTTGTTTGTTGTTGGGAAGCTCAGCGCCTACGACAACGCCGCCTAAACCGACGGCCAATACTGCACCAAACGCTCCTGCTTTTCTAACTATGTTTTTACCTGCTTTACCTGCCCTTTGCTTCCTACCTTGATTCACTTGATCCACTGTGGTCGTTTCTGACATGTCATTGCTCTCTTTCTGGCAGCGCTGCTTTCGCGGCCTGATTTCTTATGTATCACCTCCGGTCGTCGCACAGCGCGGCGCCGCAAGGTATGTCTCACCAATAACCAATAGAAAGATATTAGCATATTTGTGCTAAATGTCAAGTATACCGTAATGACTCACCACCTTTGCAACATCTAAAAGTGGCTGTTCTACACTGTTAA
>CAYWOA010000048.1:0-6681 GCA_964459795.1 uncultured Candidatus Saccharibacteria bacterium
GAGCGGCCTTATTGTCTTTACCGTCCTTGGTGTGCGACTGGGCCGATTTTGCTGGGTTGCCATCACTGTCATGATTTTTTCCATTATCCCCACTACCATGTTTTCTGTCATTGCCTTGGTTTTGCGGCGACGTTCCCTCTGGTGTTACATCGGTGTTTGTTGAGTCACCATCCTCGTGTTTTTTATGTTCGTGTTTTTTATTTTTCTTGATGAGATTAGCGCCGGGTTGACGATGGTCGTCACCGTAAGGACTAGGATTTTGCCTCGGACTGGTAGTTGTTTGTCGAATATAGTCAGCTTGTTGTTTGAGATTATCTTCGTGTTGTTGTTGCTGCTGTTTTTGTTGAGCTTTTTGCTGAGCTTTATATGCCCTTGCCTGTGCATCGTATCGATTAGCCCATATATTGTTTTTTTGTGCCATTTTTTATCCCTTATATTTAATTTAGATTAGTATTTTTGGTTCAATAGTCCCACCTACATAATATATTATGCATATGCTTTGCTTTGTGCGCAAGTCAGCGGGCCTGAATATTTCGTTGCAGATTGTCCTTGCCTTCGATATGGCTTCGACCGCCGCCATGGAGTTAGCGAATGCGCTTTCATGCTGGCCGTAGTCGGTGCCGTCAACGCCAGAACCCCAGTTATATTCGGGAAAAACATTAATTCTTGTACCAAGAGGGTAGGCTTAGCCCGGTGCGGCAGCTAGAAAAAGTTGACAATAGGTGTATAATATAGTAATGGAGGATATATAACAAAAACCAAAAACACATTCTATTAAAAATCGTTGCGACTGACGTTTTTTATGAAAGAAAATAGCATCGCCGCATCGTTATCATTATCAAATATTTCATAAAATTTAACTCTGAAGCCAGGTATGCGCACGCAAATTGGCAAATTGGGCTAAAAGGAGGACATATGGCAATTGAACACCTATCGGCACTACACGATGCGGTGGGGTTTATGGACGGTGCAAGTCCGGATGGCGGCAACACGATAGATGCGGCAAAAGCAGCTTTGTTCATAATCGCAACGGGACTTGCATCTTGGTCTGCTGGGAAGCAAGAGCAGAACCATGATCAAGCCGGCCACATGGCACATGCACGCGATGCTCTTGCGGGCATGCTTCATCATTCTCTCCATCATCGGGACCTTTAGCGCTTATCGCGCGGCTGCCGTACAAAGACGCCCCGTGTACCTATACGTAGTAGCGCATTTGTTATACGGCCAAGTTTTACCCGAACAGTGTAAGTTTATAAGCTAAAGTAGCTTCTCTCAATCAATTCACTTGTTCAATTATTCGGTGGTGGTTGACAACACATTCGCTGGGGGTGGTGGAAGGCGCTTTCGCAAGGCTATGACAGCTACAAAGGCTAGCACTGTCAGGGATAGGGCTATCAGCAACATTTCACTGCCGCCAAGATGGGCTTTGCCGGCGGCACTACCGACGGCCGCGTATTTCGGTATCATCCAGGGTAGGTAGTAGGCCTGCACGTAGGTTATGACGCCCACGATCGTGACGAGTGCTATGCTGTGCAGGACGGTAAACCGAAAGAGAGAACCTTCCTTACCGGTCAGGCCAGCGGCGGCTGTTGCTACGGCGATACTTTGCGGCGAGATCATTTTGCCTGTGACACCGCCGCTGGTGTTGGCTGCCACTGTCAGCGTCGGATCGATACCGAGCGATATGGCCGTTTGTTTCTGAATGTTAGCAAAGAGCGCATTCGACGATGTGTCACTGCCGGTTATGAATACGCCAAGCCAACCGATGAAAGGAGCGACAAAGGGGAATACGTGTCCGGTTGATGTCAGGGCGTTGCCGAGAGCGGCCGATATGCCAGAGAAGTTGGCAAGATAGGCGAAGCCGACGACTGCCGCGATGGTGATAAGTGGTTTCTGTAATTCGCGTAAGGTGTGTCTGACGGTCTGCCAGAAGGCTTGCCATGATAAGCGCAGGAGCACGGCGGACAAGATGGAGGCTAGCAGAATTGCCGTGCCAGCAGCCGACAACCAGCTAAAGCTGTAAAATGCCTCTTTGGCCTTATCGGCGATGATAACGCCATGGTTGAGTGCTCCAAATGGTAGCTTGACACTAGTTTCATCCAGCAGTGCTTTGATGCCGACGCTGCCCCAATTACCGACAAAGACAACGAGCAGCACGAAGGGCGTCCAGGCGCGGATGATGGTCGAGCGCGAGTGATTATGCCGGGTCTTGGCCGGGATGGGCTCCTTTGCTCGTTCCTTCGGGAAGCGCCAAACTTCACGTGGCTGCCAGAACTTTAAGAGCACAACGAGCACGGTAATCGAAACGACCGCCGACAGGATATCTGGCAGCATCGGCCCCAGATACGTTGCAGTCGCCCACATAGTGAGGGCGTACGAGCCGCCAGCCGCCAGCAGCGCTGGCCAGACGCCGAGCGCACCGCGCCAACCGGCTATAATTACCACGAGCCAGATTGGTATAATCGCGGCAATAAAGGGCAGTTGATGGCCGACCATCTGACTAATGAGATTTGGGTCTATGCCGGTAACGGTACCGGCGGTGATGACGGCGATGCCGATGCCGCCGAAGGCAACAGGTGCGGTATTGGCGATCAGACAGATGCCGGCTGCATATAGAGCGTCAAACCCAAGCCCGACCAACATGCCAGCAGTAATAGCCACTGGTGCGCCGAAGCCAGCCGATCCCTCCAGGAAGGCTCCAAAACAAAAGGCAATCAGCAGAGCCTGCAGTCGCCGGTCAACGGTAATCGATTCGATGGTGTCGCGCACGATGGCAAAACTGCCCGTGCGCACGCTGATGTTGTATAGAAAAACAGCGTTGAGTACAATCCAGCCGATTGGGAAAAGTCCCTGCAAGGCGCCGTACAATGCTGACAGCGAAGCAAATTTAATCGGCATGCCAAACGCAACCGTCGCTACCAATAGCGCTAGTCCTAGTGTCAGGAGGCTCGCCTTATATCCGGCCATTTTGCGGCGCAAAAGGATAACGCAGAGGGTGACAATAGGTATGGCTGCCACAAGGGCCGAGATTGCAACGTTATCGAATGGGTTTGGGTTTTGTGCCCACATACTTACGCTCATCATAGCACCATGCATCTAAAAAGCGGTAATGGTTTGTGGCACGGCGCTAAAAGGCGCTTGAGAGGGCTCCTCAGGCTGCTTCTTTGCTCTGAAGCTAGAGGTACGAATGGCTGCTAGCGCGACGTAAGTTGCTGGATGGCGGCGGCCAATTGGGGGTCGCGGCCAGCAGCGGTGTCATCCTGCGTCATTGTCACCGCGCGGTCGGGGATAATGCCAACGCCATCGATGGTGTGGCCTTTCGGGGTAAACCAGCGCGACACCGTAAAAGAGACTGCGCCGCCATTGCTCAGCGGACGCACTTCTTGCACGCTGCCCTTGCCGAAGCTTTGAGCGCCGGTGATGGTCGCCCGGCCGTAGTCGCGGAGCGCGCCAGCAACTACCTCGCTTGCGCTAGCGCTTCCTGCATCCAGGAGTACAACCGTGGGTATTCCGGCGACGACTGGTGCAACTTCCGTCTTATATTTCCGCAGCACCACGGCATCGCGTTTCTCGGTCATTACCAGGCTACCCTTTGTGAGCCATAGGCCGGCAGTATCTCGTGCAGCGGTTACGGCGCCGCCCGGATTACCACGCATATCGAGCACGATGCCGCGAACTTGTTGATTGCGGAAATTTGCTGCAGCTGCTTGAGCAAGCTGCGTGGTATTACTATCAAAGCTTGTGATAGTCATGACGCCGACATTTCCATCGGTAACCGTGGCACGTACGCTTGGAGTGACAATGGCCTCGCGTACGATAGCGAAGGATAGCTGCTGATTGCCGCGTAGCACCGTGAGATGCACAGACGTGCCGGCTTTACCGCGCAAGGCTTGCACGGCCTCTTCTTCTGACATATCCGCTACTGGTTTTCCATCAATTTTTACAATGATATCGCCGGCCCCGATGCCGGCGCGCTTGGCGGGCGAACCGTCTTGCGCCGCGATGACGACGAGCTTGCCGTCCTTAAACCCGAGCTGGACGCCAATTCCGATTAGGCCGCCGCCTTGCATACGCTGCTGAAAGGCAGTCCACTGCTGAGCGGTGAGGTAGCTAGAGAAGCCATCGCCGGTCGCTGCAACGAGTCCTGCATTGGCACCGTCTTGCAATTTGCCGCGGTCAAGCGTGCCATCGAAATCGCTGCTGAGGATGCCGTATATTTCCTGGGTAGTCGTTAGGTCTAGCGTGCCGCGGCTGCCGTAAAACCAACCGCTTACAGTTGTGCCCACCGGTCCAATACTGCCGAGTAGAATGCCCGCGATGAGAATAAGGACAAGCAGCACGACTAGGGTAACTCGCTGACGGCTAGGCGATAAAGCCTGTTTTCCCATGGATTGCCCTAGCTCCTCCCCAACGTTTTGCGGCATGGTATATGTCTACTCATGATAAGTCGCCTGCGCGTCTTAGGCAAATGAAGAAAAAGGCGCAACTTGTTCCGCTCATCGGCGCTTCGTCGGTATCATCGGGGTGATGGTGCTGACGCTCGGGTGAGCGTGTGCGGAGCGGTCTTCCGTGAATCCGTGGTAGCACAGAACCCCCGCCGTATGTGTGCGGGGGTTCTGTGATGACTTCTGGCGTCAGCCGTGCGAGTTCTTAGTGCCTGCGCCAGTTTGTACCGGTGTGTTTGCTGCTGCCGGAAACGCTAGTTTGAGTGGCAGCTGCAGTGGCATCGCTGTTTGAGCCGTTTGTGCTAGCGGCGCTGGTTGTGGTCGAGGCCGACGTGGTCGTCTGGTCGCTCGATTGCTGCGCGTTAGTTGACTGCTGCTGGGGCTGCCAATTGTGCTTGGCTGCTGCCCAGTTCTTTTTGGCAAGCCAGGAACGGCTGTAAGTAGCATATTCACTGTCAAACGGTTTCCATGTCTTGTGACGATGTAGCCAGGCCGCGCGCGCATGGTTGTGACATGACTGCTTCTCGCCGGCGTTATTCTGAAGCAGTAACACACTGCCATTATCGGCGCTCACGTACGCTATCCAGCCATCGGCAAATACGACCTTATATACCTTGTTCCCATCGAGTTCCTTGAGCTTAGCGGATACCGCCTCGACATCGGGATGCTCGGCAGACGCAATGGTGATGGCCGTCTGCAGATCGGCCACCGTCGGGCTGTCGGTGGTTTCGGTCTCGCCAGGTTGCTCTGGCTGACCGGTCGGGTCGGAAGTTTGGTCGACCGTGGTGGTTGTATCGGTGTTCGTGGTGTCAGACGTGGTGGTGTCTGTGCTCGCATCTGTCGTGGTAGCGTCTGTGGTGTCAGACGTTTGCGATTCGTCCGAGGTACTTCCGCTCGTGTCCGCCGTCGTTTGCGTTTGTGAAGCCGTATCGTCATCACTTTGCGCATTGAGTGCGTATGCGCCGAGTGGAGCCGCGCCGAGCGCGCCCGCCGTGACACCGACGAGCAGCATCATGCGCCAATCTTTTATATTCAATTTTGCCATATATTGCTATCCCCCTTACGTTTATATGGAACGGGAGATGTAACGAAATTACATACAAAACGTTACATATTTTGTATAAAAGATATAATGCAGCAGGAAAAAAGGTTTGCCCGTATGTATAGCGACTACGCCGAAGACATCTACCGTTTCTTGTTCGTGCACGTCCGGGATGTAGCAACTGCCGAAGACCTAACCGCCGATACATTCACCAAGGCCTGGCACAAGTTCGATTCGTTTGACGGCAAACAGCCCAGGCCGTGGCTCTACGCGATTGCACGTAATTGTTTGACCGACTTTTGGCGCAAAAAGCGTCCGGTGCCGCTGGAAGAAGGCATAGATATAGAGGACGATGTGCCGCCGCCCGAAGAGGCACTTGATAACAAACTGCAGGCGCGGAAGGTCGTGCAAGCGGTGAACGCCTTGCCGCGCGATATGAAATCCGTCGTGACACTGCGGTTTTTACAGGGCTATTCAGTGCGCGATACGGCCCAGGCGCTTGGTCTGAGCGAAGTAAATGTGCGGGTGGTACAGTACCGGGCGCTCAAGAAACTCAAAGGAGTATTAGGATGAGCCGTCACAGCCGGGAACTTGCCCGCGACCTACGCGCTCTCGGTGCTTCTAAGTCCGAAGCAGCCGAGCTAGCCAACGCCGCTGAGCGCCTCAGTAGTTTGCATGTGCCGGGTATGTCTGCTGCATCGCGTGGGCGCATCGCTTCGCGCCTGCCGGTGGATGTTGAACTGACCGGTCGGCCGCGCTTCACGAAGACCATGCGCTGGGCGGCGGCGAGTTCGTTCGCGGCGCTTACTATCCTGGTCGGCGCTGCAATCCTGGTGCCGAGTTCGCGGCAACATCCCGCCGAGCATACCAACTCCAGCCAGCGCCCGCATAGCGTGACCCAGCCAGCCACCCCTGAGCAGCAGCTCCAGCAGCAGGCCAAGCAGCTCGAGCAACTGCAAAAGCAGCCGTCATCAAGCCAGAATGAGCAACAGTTGCAGCAGACCAAGGATGATTTCGAGAAGACGTACAAGGAGTATCAGCAGAGCCAGCGCAGCGATAGCATCTCCAAAGACCGGTGGAAGGACTACAAATCGCAGTGGTGGTGGCAAGGTTCGTCATCGCCCTCAAAGGGCACATCGAGCGATTCGTCGAGCTCGTCGGAGTCATCCACCTCGCAGTCACAAAAGAGCTCAT
>CAYWOA010000049.1:0-6377 GCA_964459795.1 uncultured Candidatus Saccharibacteria bacterium
AGGAGTAACCACATAGAGTGTCTATGCCTAATTACACGGGGCGCCATCCCATATGCTATACTATGTATAGTAGATTAGTTAGGTAGAAAGGATTCATCATGTCAGATACGCCTGCAGTTACCATCTATAGCGCCACCTGGTGTGGTTTTTGTGCCGCCGCCAAGCAGTACCTCGACCGGCTCGGCGTCAGCTACACCGAGAAAGATGTCGACGAAAAGCGCGAATATGCCGAGGAGGCCATGAAAGTATCTGGCCAGACAGGGATCCCGGTGCTTGTCATCGGCGACAAGACCATCGTCGGTTTCGACCGCCCCAAAATCGACGCTGCGCTCAAGCGGTAAAATTGTATAACTTGACAAGGTATGTTATAATATATCAGTCGCAAGATACTCTGTTGCGTCATATCCATTGCTTGTGATTGACGCGCGCTGCCAGCGCAGCATTTCTGCCAGATACACGTATAGCAGAACACGACCATAATCTGGAAGTGTGTTTTTTTCTGTCGTTTAGCCGAAACGAACAGGGCACAGACAGAAACAGTTTGTAAGAGTTATTGCGCGCCCAATAGGTATGTACTAGATTACCCAGAAAGGTAACATGATTTATGATTTATTTTGATGTCGATACGCTCGGGAGAGACTTGTCGAGAGCTGGACGCAGCACGCCTCTCGCTACCGTAGCCGTGAAAACAGGAGAGGTCGTATCACGAGCACTTACTTTAGCCGACCCAAGGCACTGGACTGATGCGGCTCCCCTAGGCGCAGCTGAAGAATCCACTGAAACTCGTGTGCGTGCCACGAGCTTCGACGAACTGAGCCCCTCGGAAAAAAAGCGCGTGAAGCGTCTGTTGGGAGCGGTCATTAGAGATATCGACGACGGCAGCTTCAGGCGCTCGACTGTCGTGCTTGCGGAGCAACCCGGCCATATTGTCGGTGCCGCTTGTTACAGACCGCAGCAGTACGGAGACGAAGCCGTCGGCTATCTCGCGAGCATGGCCGTCGAGGAGCAACAACGTCGCCGCGGCATCGGGCGCATCCTGCTTCAAGGCGTAGAGGAGCATATGAAAAACGAAGGCTATCCGGCAGTTTATCTCATAGCAATCAGTCCTGCGATGGAAGGTCTGTGTGCCGATGCAAATTACATGCAGGGCGGCGCGGGTGTGTACTCGAAAGGGTTAGACGCGTAGGTTGGTGGACTCTTCGCTATCACGCGTATAATGGAATCGTATGAGCTTTGAGGAATATCAGACCAAAGAATCGGTTGTAGTGGTGTATACCGGGGAAGGTAAGGGCAAAACTAGCGCTGCACTGGGCCTGATGGCCCGCGCACTTGGCAACCGCTGGCGCGTCGCTTTTATCCAGTTCATCAAATATTGGGGCGTTGGCGAGCACGCCTTCATTCGCGATATTTTGCCCCTGTACGGCGATGATTTGTATTTCTACAAGGGCGGCAAAGGATTTTATGACGCGGGCGAGCTCAGTGAGCAAGATGTCACACCCGAGCAGCACCGGCTGGCCGCTGCCGAGACGTACGCCGCCGCACTCGAAGCGGCTACATCTGGCGATTACCATCTCGTCATCTGCGACGAGATAAACAACGCCGTCCATGACGGCCTGCTCACCGAGAAGCAGCTCAGGGATCTCATCGCCAAAAGACATCCCAAAACCAGCCTGTGCCTGACTGGACGTAATTTTCCGCCGAAACTGCTGGAGCAGGTCGACATCGCCACCGACATGCACAAAATCAAACACCACTATGACGATAAATTCCTAGCTAATAAGGGGATCGACTTCTAGCCGCGACGTGAGATTCTGTGCCAGGGGAGAGTAGCCGGACAAAAAGTCACGCCTTTTTGCCCGCGCGATGAGAGGGGACACGCCCCCTCTCATGGATCGCCACTTCGACGAGGGGTTCCTGGCTAATAAGGGCGTCGATTTCTAGCGACTGCTATACTGAGATCTATCATGACAGGGAAACGTTGGGGACTGATGGTGGCAGCCATGATTTTTATCGTGGTCACCGCGGTACTATACAGCCAAGGCAAGCTCGGCATCATTGACACACGTCTTTTCTTGCACACCGAACCAGGTTCGTACCAGGTGGCCGAATTTGTTGACGGCGATACCGTGCGTGTCAACATCGATGGCACGGTCGAGACGGTGCGCTTCATCGGTATCGATACCCCCGAGACGCACAAGCCAAATACACCGGTTCAGTGCTACGGCCCGGCCGCAGCTGCCTACACCAAAAACCGCATCGGCTCGCAGCGCATCCGGCTCGTGTCGGACAGTCTGACGACGAACCGTGACCGGTATGACCGGCTGCTACGCTACGTCGTGCTCGAAGATGGCACCACCCTCAATCTCGAACTGGTACAGAAAGGCTACGCCTTCGCCTATGCCTTTCCATTCAGTCGGAAGAGCGAGTTTTATGCAGCCATGGACCGCGCTCAGCAGGCAAAGGTTGGGCTGTGGGGTAACTGCGCCCCATACCAGGACCCCTCCACCGGTCAATGGCACACTCCCGCACAGTAGCGCGGGCTTTGATCATAGATCATTGAACATAGATCCGCATAAACCGATCGATGATCACAGACATAGGAACGAGCAATGTTCAAGGGCCAACGATCAATCCGATAACGGCTGGCGGCCGAAGAGGCGAGCGAACTTCTCAAACATAACCGGAATGGGTGACACGATATACAGCCCGATGGCTCCAATCAGCCAGCAAATGGGCCATGCGTATCGGTAGCCATGACGCCGCAGTGTTCGCGGCCACATCTGCAAGTACGGCCAGAGCGCCTGGCGATCGGTGTGAACGCGGCGCATCTCAACACGCACCGGGTTAGCCGCATCATAGACGATAGCCACCCCGGCGCGGCGCAGGTGCATGGTCAAGTCGAGGTCTTCGTGGATGTCATTGTCAAGACAGACGTCGCGGCGCACCTCCTGCCACATCGTACGGGGCAGCGCCATATTCGAGCCCCACAAAGTGGGATACCCGACGAGTAACCTATTAAAACGAAACACGAGCAGTGCATACGCCCAGCTGACGACACGCGCCAGACGCATATTGTAGAAAAGCCCGCCACCAGTCAGCGCCACGCGGGCATGGGTCGGCTCGCGGTAGTACCGTGCCATACGTTCCAGCCAGTCAGGTGGCACGAGAGCGTCGGCGTCGGTACGAACGATAATGTCACCACGCGCCGCATCGAAGCCGCGATTGCGAGCATACACTCGCCCCAGCTTCTCCTCGTGTAGCACCCGCACAGCCTCGTAGCGAGCGGCGACCTCGGCCGTACCATCGCGCGAAGCATTATCCACGACGATAATCTCATCCGGTGGGGCGGTCTGTGCCATCAGTGCATCGAGACATGCCGCGAGCCTGTCCGCCTCATTGTGAGCTGGTATAACGACCGAGATTTTCACAGTATAATGGTAGCATGCAAGACGCGCACAAAATCGAGAATACCAAGCCAGCTGAGAAGCGTGCCGTACAAGGGCGGTTCTCGTTCCTCCGCAAAAAACAGTTTTGGATGCGTGCCGCCATCGGTTTCATCACGTGTATCGTCGCCGCCACGACGGTCATGTACGGCGTGGCCTTATGGTACCAGCACAGTCAGGCAGGGAAGCCCTACCAGCTCGGCGCCAGCTTCATCCCATCATATGCCAGTTACCTTGGGCTGGACCCGCACGAGACACTGGGAGCCATGATAAATGAGCTTGGCGTGCGGCAGTTCCGTTTCGTCAGCTACTGGGATGAGATCGAGCCGAAGCAGGGAACCTACGATTTTAGCCAGCTTGACTGGCAGATGCAGTCAGCCGAAAAGGTGGGTGCCAAAGTCAGCCTGGCGGTCGGTCTGCGTCAGCCGCGTTGGCCGGAGTGCCACGCACCTGATTGGGTCGATACGTCGAAACCAGCGTCCGACTGGCAGCCAGCGCTCGAAGCCTACATGACGAAAGTAATCGAGCGCTACAAAAACTCGCCGAGCCTCACCAGCTACCAGCTGGAAAACGAATATTTCAACCATTTCGGCGACTGCCACAACTTTGATCGTGGCCGCCTGAGCGATGAGCTCGCCCTTATCCACCGGCTAGATCCAAACCACCCTGTCATCGTCAGCCGCAGTAATAATTACGCCGGCCTGGCACTCCGCGAGCCGCGGGGCGACATAAATGGTATATCGCTGTACCGGCGGGTGTGGGATGCCACACTGACAAAGCGTTACCAAACCTACCCATTCCCCAGCTGGTACTACGCGTTTCTCGCCGGCGCGCAGCGGCTCCTGGTCGGCCAGCCGTCGGTGATTCACGAACTACAGACCGAGCCGTGGCCGCCGCATGGGCAAGCCATTCTAGACACCAGTTTGGCCGAGCAAAACAACACATTCGATGCTGCTCGTTTCATGAGCACCGTCGCGTTTGCCAAGCAAACCGGCATCCGCCACATCGACCTGTGGGGCGCCGAGTACTGGTACTACCGCAAAGTGAAACTACACGACCCCAGCGTGTGGGATGCCGCCAAGCTAACATTCAGGGGCTAGCATGGGCAAGATAGCTTAGGCGGCTTTGGCTTCGAGTTTAGCTAGGCGGACTTCGTGGTCGTCGATCTGTTCCTGGGTTGCGACAAAGCTCACATCCATAATTGCCCGCAGCTCTTCGGTCTGGGCACGAAGTTTTTCATCGAGTTTCTGCTCGAGTTTCTGCTCGAGTTTCTGCTCAATCTCCGCCGCTAAAGCTCTGCTATTGGCAGCCATGAGCTGCTTAATGTCTTCGAGCATTTCTTCGTTGGTCATGCGGTGTAGTATAGCACTGTGCATAGCCAAAATCTGTTATATTTTATGCAATGATAGACCCTCAGAAATACGGTGTCAGTTTCAGTCTCAAACAGTGCCGGGCATTTGGGCTTGACCCGCACGAGACACTTGACTGGCTGCTTGCGCGTGGGTGGCGACGCTTTCGTCTGATGAGCTACTGGGACGAACACGAAAAGCTACCTGGCAACTACGACTTTACTGAGCTAGATAGACAAATCCGCGCAATCAGCCAACGCGGCGGCATCATCACGCTCTGCTTGGGCGTCAAACAACCGCGCTGGCCAGAGTACCACTGGCCGAAGTGGGCGCTCAGGCTCGACCGACAGGGCCGCAGCGACGCATTGCTACGTTATGTCGAAGCCGTCATCAATCGCTACATGGACGAACCGGCCGTCATCAGCTATCAGCTCGAAAATGAAGCCCTGCTGAAGGGCTTTGGGCGCCGCATCGACATCGATAGAGCGCGGCTGCGCGCCGAATATTCCCTCATCCGCCGCCTCGACCCGGCGCGCCCCATCATCATGAGCACCAGCAACGGCTGGGGCTTGCCGCTGCGCGCGCCTCGGCCGGACAGCGTCGGTTTCTCACTCTACACTATCGTCCATAGCCACGGCCGCTACCACCCGACCATCCAGACACCGCTATTGCATATGCTCCGCCGAATGCTTATCCGCTGGCTTGTTAGTCGACCGGTTTTCATCCATGAGCTCCAGTGCGAGCCGTGGGGCCCAAAACCCATCTGGCACATGACCGCCGCGCAGCAGGATGAGTCGATGCCCGCAGAACGAATCCGGCAAAACATCACCTGGGCGCGCCGCATTGGCGCCTATCCTATCGACCTCTGGGGCGCAGAATGGTGGTATCACCGCTGGTTGCAAGGTGATAAAACCATAGCAAAAACGGTTCAGGCCACAGTACGCCGGTGAGACAACCCAGGAAAACAGACTGAGTCTTCGTAGGGCCTTTATTCCACCGATGATTTCCCGTCCAAGTATCTCGTAAAAAATATTTAAACTTATTATACCATACTTGTCAATATATTACCTCTGTTGTACAATGGTTCTTATGGCAAAGAAAGCCGGCCGCAGGGGCCACAAGCACCAGTCGAATCAACCCAGAACCATCCAGAATCGCCGCGCCCGACACGATTACGAGCTAGGTGACAGCCTTGTTGTGGGCCTAGAACTCACCGGCCGCGAAACCAAAGCACTCCGTCTCGGTCACGGACAGCTGCGAGGCGCATACGTAACGGTAAAGGGTGATGAACTCTACCTACTCGGCAGCGCTATCAGCGGTTCAGCCGGTGTGCCTATCACCGAGCCCGAGCAAACTCGCACCCGCAAATTGCTGGCCAAACGCCGAGAGATCGATGCGCTCGTGGCAGCGAGGCAGCAAGGACGCACCATCGTACCGCTGGAAATTCTGACTCGAGGCAGGTTCATCAAGCTCCGCATTGCCGTCGGCAAAGGCAAGAAACGCTATGATAAACGACAAACACTGAAAGCGGCTGACGCGAGGCTCGACGCTGAACGAGCGATTCGCAACAGGGGCTAGCTTAAAC
>CAYWOA010000050.1:0-6351 GCA_964459795.1 uncultured Candidatus Saccharibacteria bacterium
CTCGGCTTGGGAGCTGTCGCCGTGCCAGCATTGGCATCGAAAGCGACGTATTGACCATCATCACTAATAGCCATGTTTACTCCGCCCGTCTCACCGAAGAGGTTAGTAGTGGTGCTCACCCACCCAATCAACTTGCCGCTCCAGGTGGTGGTGTCGTAGCGCAGGATAGCCCCATTGGTATCGAGGATAGCCATCCATTTACCGTTTTGTGAGTAAGCCATCGAATCAAGGATAAAGTTTGCAATCGTGCCATTTGTGTAGGTCAGGGTCTTGCCCGGTGCCGGTCCATATTCGTATGTATCTACAGTAGGCACTCCCGAGTAACTGGCGTATCGAAACAGAGATGAGTTATAGCTCACCACCTTGAGCGCCATACCACCATTCGAGGTTGAATATGCGATAACCATGGTGTCTTGTCCAGGAGGGGATGGTCGGACGAAGCCGCCGTTATTCTTTGTGTTTATTGGCAGTGTACCGTGATTGCCGTTGAGTAGATAGTTATTGGCGACAGTGCCAATTGGCGTCTGATAGGCGCAGCCGTGCCGTTGCTGTCCGTCATTATTCAGGCCCACGCGGAAATCTGTTGGCGTGCAGTCTGTGCCCATCGAAAACGGTTCGGTGTTCGCGGCTAGTTCGGCTGTTTTCGTGACGGTCTGCTGGGCCGATGACAGCCAATTCGCCGCACCGTCTTCAGCCGCACCAGGCCGAGCCGTCACGCATAGCGCAGCGAAGCATAACAGAAATAGGGCGAGACTAGCACGTTTCATCAGGTAATTCCCAGAAATATATAAGCTATTTTACATAAATAGCTGAATTTTGCAAGTATATTGTCTGGTTAGTTTCTGTGCTTAGTCTTCGGCGGCCGGCTTCAGGACGATATGGCGGTCGCGGCCCTCACCTACCGAGTCGCTGACGAGCCCGGCATCCGTCGCCACGCGGTGGACAGTGCGGCGGTCGGCCGCATTCATTGGCTTGACATCGTAGGGTTCGCCGGTGTCTTTCACCTTTTTGATCCACTCTTCGGCGGTGGCAGCCAGGCGGTCGGCGCGGTGCTTTTTATAGTCGGCGACGTCAACATTCACCCTGGATATCTGGTGCTCTTGGTTTTTCAGCGCGTTACCGACAAGGAACTGCAGCGCCCGCATGGTCTCACCACGCTGACCAATCAGAAAGCCGTTGAGGTGGGTCGAGGGGATATTGAGTTCGATAACCTCGCCGTCCTCGGTCGTGGCGTACACATCGGTGTTCAGCCCGAAAAACGACAGTAGGTCCTCCAGATATTTCTTGGCGTACTGTATTGCGGCTTCAGTTTGTGCGTCCATATGCGTTACCTCCGTTTCCTTTTCGCTTTCTTGGTGGCAGTTTTGGGTTTAGAGGTTTTTGGTTTGGGTTTTACGGTTGTTTCACTCAAGATTTCGGCTTCAGGAATTTTATCGAGGACAATTTTGCTGCCACGCTCACCGCGCAGCGGCTTGTCTGCTGCGTCCACCAGGTCTTCGCCCTCTTCTCTGAGCGCAATACTTTGCTGGATATACGCCATCAACCCACCGACAAACCAGTACAGACTCAGTGCGGCCGGGAGGTTGATGGTAAAGAGTAGCACCATGACCGGTAATATGTACTGTGTACTCCGACCGATAGCGGCATTCACCTCTGTTTGGTCGGCCTGTTTGCCCTGGCCAGCGTCCTTCAAGCTCTGGCTGAGTTTGCGGGCGTCTTTATCGACCGGCATCAACTGACTGCCTGACATGAACTGCGTAAAGGCACTGAGCAGGACAAGGATGAGTGCCGGCACATACACCCCGCTTGGACCGAGCGCGGAACGCGACAGGTCGATAAAACCGAAGAGGGAATTATCAAACGCGTCTTTATTGCTCGCCACATATTGCAGCCACGGGAGGTGCTGCAGCGGTCCATAGGCGAATTCGTACACTTGCTGGGGATCGTGGATGACCTTAACCAGGCCCGAATACAGCCCGATGAGGACAATCATCTGCACAATGAGTATCGGTAGGGTGCCAAAGGGATTCACGCCTCGCTCTTTGTACAGCTCCATCATCATCATGGACTCTTTCTGCCGATCGCCCTTCGCCTCTTTCTTGATACGCTTCAGTTCGGGCTGAAGCTGGCGGGTAATCTTAGTCTGGCGCAGCTGCCGCTTCACGAGCGGCCACATGAGCAGCCGAACAATAATCGTAAAGATGATAATAGCCAGACCGAAGTTATGCCCCGGCAATAGCGCATATATCAGCGCGAACAGGTTAAAAATAGGCTGCACTACAAGTGTCGTAAACATATTAGTCCTTCTTCCCCTCCACTATACCACGCTGGGCGGGCTGGAGCGGAGCGGTGAGCCGCGCTTTTTGTAGCAGCTGGCTGAGTTCTCGGCGGACAGTTTCAGGTGGTGCGGCTGCAAGCGAGGCATCGAAGACCGTAATCAGCAGTTCGGTCCCTTTCGGGAGCCGCGGCGCGTGTTCGACCCGCATCAGTTCGTACACCCGCCGGCGAATCCGATTACGAACGACGGCGGATTTACTTACCTTCCGGCTGACGACAACCGCCACCCGGAACCCGGCCCCCTTGCTGGACGCAGTCCGGTAGCGCAGGCCAAGCCTCGCGGTGCGCACTGAGCCAGAACCAGAATAAAGCCGCCGTACGGCGCGGCTGCCGTGAAAGCGGTTCGCCTTCTGTAGCATGTCTCTGGCTCCCGCTACGATTAGTGGGTTAGCCGCGCTCGGCCCTTTAGCCTGCGGCGGCGCAGTACCGCCTTCCCACTGCGGTCTGCCATACGCTTAAAAAACCCGTGTTCACGGGATCGCTGACGTTTCTTGGGTTGGTATGTCCTTTTCGGCATGGTTACTTTCTTGTCCTCTCGATTTTCTTCCCCGTTAGTATAGCATATGCCGCCTGAGGTTGTGCATATCCATATTGACATATACTTGCAAACTATCAAACAAAGGTTCAAAGTTATCCCCTAATATCCTTGGGTTTTCCACAATATACCAGGGGTGGTTTTTGCCTGTGGAAAACTTATTACCTTTCGCGGCTGCTTTGTGCCTACGAAAAGGTTGTATAAATTATTGTGGAAAACTTTTCTCCCCAACTGTATAGTTTAGTAACACAGTTGGAGCGTAACATGGTACACACCTTGCAGCCAGACCGGCTTTGGCAAACAGTTTTGGGGGACATCGAAATTAGCCTGTCACGGGCAAACTATGTAACGTGGTTTAAAAACACTCACCTCATTCAGCACACCGACACCACAATAATCGTCGGTGTGCCGAACGTGTTTATCAAGCAGCAATTGGAGCGTAAGTACAATCAACTTATTGTTGATACTATTCACAAAAACGGTATTTCTGTGAGTGCTGTCGAGTACAAAATACATACCCCGCGCGCCAAACAAGCCGAGGAAGATGTGGTTGTGCTACCCTCAGCCACACTGGCTCGCGACATTACGGCAAGCGGCGAACAACGCGCCGCGCCGGGGCGTCAGACCAAGCCGATTAGCCCACTCACTCACCCCTACCGGCAGGGGTTGAACGAAAAATACACATTCGAGAATTTTATTGTCGGGTCAGGCAATGAGCTGGCCTACGCGGCTTGCCAGGCAGTGGCGGCCGAGCCGGGCACCAAATACAACCCGCTGCTCCTTTATGGCGGCGTCGGCATCGGTAAGACGCATCTCATCCAGGCAATTGGTAATGCGGTGCTTGAACGACAGCCGGGCGCCCGCGTGGTTTATATTTCGAGCGAGCAGTTCGTACAGGAGTTTGTTGATGCCCTGCGCTTTAAAAAGAACACTGATTTTGCGGATTACTACCGGGGCGCCGATGTGCTTATCGTTGACGATGTTCAATTTTTCGCCGGTAAAGAAAAAATCCAAGAGGAGTTCTTCCACACCTTCAACGCCTTGCACCAGGCAAACAAGCAGATGATCATCAGCAGCGACAAACCGCCGCGCGAAATCCCAACGCTCGAGGAGCGCCTGAGAAGCCGGTTTGTCTGGGGAATGAGTATTGATATGCAAAACCCGGACTTCGAAACCCGCTGTGCCATCATACAGTCAAAAGCCGAGGCAAAGGGTGTGCACCTGCCGAGTGATGTTGTCGACTATTTGTCGACTCAGTTTCAAACAAATGTCAGGGAGCTTGAGGGAGCGCTCAACCAAGTGTTGGCGTTTTGTGAAATGCGTGGCCTTTCGCCGAACATGGCGATTGTATCGGGTCTACTGGGCGCCGGACGGGCGCGGCCAAAACACCTTAGTGCGCGGCAAATCGTCGAACGGTGCGCCAAATACTACCATATATCGCTCGATGACATCCTAAGCCCAAAACGCGATAAAGATATTGTCATGCCGCGGCAGATCGCTATGTACCTCCTCCGCAGCGAACTTCACCTCAGCTTCCCCAAGATCGCTCACGAGCTTGGCCGTAAAGACCATACCACCGCGATACACTCTGTCGATAAAGTTGAGCGCTCAATCGAACTTGACCCAGACATCCGAACAGCGCTTGGTGAGATAAAGGAGCGTTTATATGCATAGCTTGTGCCTGTGGAAATGGTGTGGGGTTTTGGTTGATACACCAGTGGACGGAGTGCCTTTTATTACACATGGTGTGGTTTTATGGTCTTCCTTTGTGGGAAAAACCTTTGTTTTTACTACTCCTTTTACCCATAATACGCCTTCATTTTTGCACAATAATTTTACTCGAATTACCCCTGTTTTTTTATGGTTTTCCCCACATTCCACACGTCCTATAACTAGGTACCGCTCCACTAAGAAAATGAACCAATTAAGTAGTAAAGGGGAGGCCCTCGCATGAAACTGAAAGTTACTCAAGAAAATCTCTCCAAAGCACTTGGACACGTCGCCCGCGTCGCCAACCCGCGGGGGACACTCCCTATCCTCGCGAATGTACTATTAAGTATTGAAGATAACCGTCTCAAACTTGCGACTACTAACCTCGATATCGCTATTGCGAGCTTTATTGGGGCTCAGGTACAAAAACCAGGCTCTCTTACGGTGCCCGCCAGACTTCTACAAGACCTTGTTTCTGGGTTGCCTGCCGGCGTGATTGAACTCGAGCAGGAAGACAATAAACTTAAAATAACCGCCACCCACCACAAGGCGGTGATTAACGGTGTTGCTGCCGATGAGTTTCCTGTTATGCCAGCGATAGAAAATGGGGTTAGTTGGAGTGTTCCCACTCAAAACCTGAAAGAGGGTTTGCAGCAAGTAATTATTGCCGCTTCCGGGGATGAGGCGCGGCCCGTACTTACCGGGGTTTTCTTCCATACCACTAGTGGACAACTATATATAGCAAGCACCGACAGCTACCGCTTGGCAGAAAAACGGCTGATCTCGCTCAAAAAAGACATGAAAGTGCTTATACCAGCCTCAACACTCCACGATGTACTACGGGTAATAAACGACCAAACCGGTGATGTCGAGATTGTGTGCGACGACCAGCAAGTACTGTTTAAAACTGGTGACGTCGAGATCGTTGCGCGGCTCATCGAGGGCAACTACCCAGACTACCGTAAACTCATTCCCAGCTCCTTTGAGACCACCGCTATTGCGCCGCGATCAGAACTCATCAATATCACCAAGGTCACCAGCCTATTTGCCCGCGAAAGCGCCGGCAGTGTGGTGCTCAGTGTTGATGATGCCAGCGAGACGCTGTGGCTACGCGCTGTTGCCTCCCAGCTTGGGGAAAATAACGCCACTGCGTCAGTAAAAGCGAGCGGCTCCGGCTCCATTACCCTCAACTCACGCTATTTACTCGACGCGCTTCAGGCTATGACCGGCAAAGATGTGCGGATCGGGTTCAATGGCAAGCTTGAGGCTGTACTACTCTCCGACCCTGAGAACGACGACTACAATCACCTCATCATGCCCCTCAAAAGCTAACATCCACAACAGTAGGCTACTGATATACTGACGGCATGATCTCGGATATCCACCTGCAGCAGTTTCGGTCCTATCTTGATGTGTCGTTCGAATTTGGTGAAGGGGTGAACATTATTGTCGGGCCAAACGCCAGCGGCAAAACGAACCTCATCGAGGCACTGCTCTACGTAGCCCGCGGTAAATCATACAGGGTTTCGGATGCCGAACTCGTTGCATTTGGGCATGAGTGGGCGCGGCTCGATGTGCACACACGCGGCGGCGGGGAACGGACTATCAAGCTACGACTCATGCCACAACCCCAAAAAAGCTACCACATAGACGGCAAGGATTATGTACGATTACCACAGGCGCAGCACCTGCCCGTCGTCATTTTTGAGCCGAACCACCTTACCATACTGCAGGGACCACCGGAAGGCCGCCGTGCATATCTAGATGAC
>CAYWOA010000051.1:0-4289 GCA_964459795.1 uncultured Candidatus Saccharibacteria bacterium
AAGGAAAAGGGCACCAAGAAAGCCGGGGCGAATAAGACGATGAGCACGAAGAAGTAGTTGGCATTTATAGCAGTAGCTACACGTGCCATCACGTCTCCGGCTGCGATGAGCGCCATGACGATCGGGAACATGAAGAGCGATGTGAGCAGGGTGTTTTTCCAGAAACCCCAAAGCTTTTGTGTCCCGGGCAGGACATACGCCGCGATAGCGAGCGGCGCCAGGATAATGCAGACCGCAATTATACTCCACCGCACTGCGAGTACAAGCAGCCCAATGAATATCGCCATGATTATCGTGAACAGCAAGGCAAGCGATCCCATAACTCCCAGGGTGTAAAGATATGCAGCAAGTACCGCTCCGCCCACTACCCCTAGGACCGAGTTAAGCAAGTATACGCCCGCTGCGCCCGCACCGCTCTGGTTGACGACGGGCATGCTCTTGAACGGCGCGACGATCAGCGCCTGCGTCAAGGTACCGATGTCGTTGAAGAAACTTATCACGAAGTTCATGAGCGGCCACGACAGGGCGATGCCGATGAGGGCGATGGCGAGCCGGGGCATGAGCTTGCGTATGGTGTAAGCGTCGAGCAGCTCGAGACCCAGCGCCTGGCTGATGACCATGACGAGCCCGGCGATGAGTACGAGCCCCAGGCCGACATTGCGAAATGTCGTCCACGCCTGGTACATACCCTCGTTCGCCGCCGATCCATCGTCGTTGAAAATGCGATCTGCCGGAAAGTACAACAGACTCTGCAGAATGTCACCAAACTTTGTTGCAGCATTCTGCAATATGCTGGTTAAGGGGCAGACTATCCAGTTGAGCATTGCACCACCATCTTTGAATCCACAGGTACTCGATGCTGCTTCAGTGGTGGTGCCGGTAGTTCCGGTGGTAGTGGCGGTGCTGGCGGGGACCGCGTTCGCAACTTGTTTGCTCAGATCAACCGCGCCCAGCTTCTGCCCGGCGTGTGTAAAGGTGTAGCCATTGCCGTCATTATCAAGTGTTGTCAGCGCGATCGGCGGCAGAAACTGGAATACTTCGTCGGCATTGGTTCCGCTTAGAACTTGGGCGGAGCTGTACTGCGTACAGCCAAAAGTCGTTCCATTTCCGAGATCATTTTCGCCATCAAAATCCTGTAGCTTAAAAGCTGCCCGCTGGGCGTTTTTATCGTTCGTCTGATAGTTGAGAGAGGGCTTAGTGGTGTCGTGCTGCGTAAAGTAGTCGCACTCTTTTTTGATGTTGCTCTGTAGTTTTTGTATGTCGGGACTTTCGCTATCGCTGAACGAAAACGAGAAGCTGTATGCTTCACCCTTTTTCAGACCGGATATGCGCAGCTCGTTGTTGACGACGCTGTATTTTATGCCGGCTACGGGCGAACCGGCGGCGGTACCGGAGCTCGCTATGGACGTGACGCTTACTCCGGAGATGCTCGCTTTCGGGATTTGTTCTAGCTTGCTTACGAAATAGTAGACGCCAGCGCTCGTACCGGTAGCGTTCGGTATCTTGATACAATCGTCTCCCGTTACCTTCGTTTTTTTGACCGGCGACACTGCATTGCAGTCGGCCCCCGCGGCTTTGGGCTTCACCCGGGCGTACTCCAGCGGAATGGCGACGTCGTAGGACGGCGCGGCACTGGAAACAGCCGGCAGCGCCCAGCTCAGGCCCAGCAGCAGAATCCCTACAGCAAAGATGACATTTCGGACATGTTTATTCATGAGGTGTACTCACGCGCTCAGTATAAAACATAAGCAAAGTGGCGTCCATGCGCCCGTGCGGTGAACTGGGTTGAACCGTAAGAGCTATCAGGGTATAGTTAAAAAATATGCTACAAAAACTCAAACGGCTACTGATAGGTGTGACGGTCACCTTGGGACTCGCCGGTGTGTTGTGGGCAGCTGCGCCGGGCTACGCCGCAGCCGCCGCAACGACATGCCCCCAAGGCTGGGAACATTTGGCGTCAGACGACCGGGTTTGCTGTCCAAGCGGTTCAGGCAGTGATGCGACAGAGTGCATTTTCGCGAAATACATCAATCCCAGTGTGAAAATTCTGGCCGCCGCCGCGGGCGTCGCGGTTATTATCGGCATTATCCTCGGTGGCATACAGTATGCTAGCTCGGCGGGAGACCCACAAAAAGCGGCCGCCGGTAAAACTAAGGTGATGCGGGCACTGTATGGGCTGCTGGCGTTTCTTTTCCTCTATTCGGCCCTACAGTTCCTAACACCCGGAGGCCTGGCCGCTAATGCCACGCCGTCCGGCAAGGGCAGAACGATAGCCGCGCAGTGTTCTAAGCCGTTTTTGGGTCTGCAACCATGGTTTGCCTATCTACCGGATGAAGCCTTTGATAAAAGCAGCGGTTCGTATACATGTAACATCGATAATTTCTCGCTGTTTGGTGACAGTGGCACCGGTACGGGCAGTCACTTGTTGCCTGTCGCCTTGGTAATCGCCGATGATCTTCTGCGGCTGGCTGGGCTGGTCGCGGTCGTGTTTGTGATGGTGGGCGGGGTGCAGTATGTCACCAGCGAGGGGGAGCCGGATCGCACGAAACGCGCCAAAGACAGCATCATCAACGCGCTCATCGGGCTGGCAATAGCGATCGTAGCAGCAGCCGTTGTCTCGTACATCGGAAGGAGCCTGACGTGATACAAACGTTTTGTGTGTATGGTTATGCGTGGTTTGTCCGGGCAGCGCAGCTGGACCTCGGCCCGTTACCGAACCGGGGTGATGATCCGGCACTGTACAATATCGAAACGGCCGTACAGATTGTCCTCGCTGTCATGGGCAGCGTCGCAGTACTTATCATCGTCATTAGCGGCTTGCGCTATATCCTTGCTTCCGGTGACCCGGGGAAAATGGCACAGGCCAAGAACGCCATCATTTACGCGCTGGTCGGGCTCGCGGTGTTGCTTTCCGCCTTTTCTATCGTGACGTTTGTCGTGAAAGGGCTCGGTTGATGAAACGACTTCTTGTTGCCGCGGTCTTGGCCGCGGGCCTGCTGGGCGTTGCAGGCCTAGTAGTTGCGGTGGCACCCTATGCCCAGGCCAAAGATATCCTCGAAGAGACCTGCAAGGGGCAAGAAGACGTATCGAGCACCTGTCAAACCAATGCGGAAACGACGCAGACAAAAAACCCACTAACGGGTACAGACGGCGTTCTCTATAAGGTATCGCTCGTCATTGCTTCTGTCGCCGGGGTCGCCGCCGTCATCATGATCATCATCAGTGGCTTCCACTATATTGCGGCGGCGGGTGATGCCCAGAAGATAGCGGTGGCGAAAAACACGCTCATTGGGGCTATCGCCGGACTTGTCATTATCGCTTTGGCGCAGGCCATAGTCACATTCGTGGTGCTTAAGTTATAGGACGGAGGATACGTCATGAAACAACTCATCATTAAGCTCTCGCTTATCTCTGCCCTGCTGCTCGGTCTGCTGGGCGGGTTCTGTCTGCCGCCGACCGCGTTTGCCGCGGGACAACTCGATGCGAATCAGTCGGCGATCTGCGACGCGATCGGCTCCGGCGCAAGCTGTGATAGCGGCAAAGGAACAAGTGTCAATAACGTCATCGCGGCCGTTATAAATATATTGAGCAGCGTGGTGGCTGTGCTTGCGGTCATCATGATCATCGTGGCCGGCTTCAAATACATTACCGCGTCGGGCGATAGCTCTAAAATCACGAGCGCCAAGCATACGCTCATCTACGCTATCGTCGGCCTAGCGATTGCGGCGCTGGCGCAGACCATCGTGAAGTTCGTCTTGAGTAAAGTCACGTAGGGGCACAGTAAGAAACATGAGTGGAATAGGTTGAACTTTTCGGAGTCGAGTGATATAAAAGAAGTAAACAAAACTAGGAAAGGAAATGACGAAATTATGATCTCGAAACTTATTACGAAAGTTGGACGATACCTGGCGGTCGCCTCGCTGATATTCCTGCCGGTGCTGGTGCCAGCTGGCGTCCATGCTGCTAACCCAAATCTTGAAGGCAGTCTCTGTGGCTCGGCAAAAAACCTACAAATATCGGCAAGCAGTCAGGGGAATTGTAATACTGTCGGCGGCGACGCTCAGACCAAGGTAAATAATGCCATTGCTCTCGTCGTCAATATCTTCTCGGGTTTGGTAGCTGTGGTGTCGGTCATCATGATCATCTACGGCGGCTTCCGCTACATAACCTCTGGCGGCGATAGCGGCAAGATTAGTAATGCGAAAAATACGATCATTTATGCTCTCATCGGTCTCGTTGTCGTGGCGCTCGCGCAGTTCATCGTGCAGTTTGTCTTGACCAAGGTAACC
>CAYWOA010000051.1:4389-6141 GCA_964459795.1 uncultured Candidatus Saccharibacteria bacterium
CGGCTCTTAATCTTGTAATCTTGCTGCCAATCCCAGGGGGACTCCCGGGATTCATCCTCCGGTACAAAACGCCCCCGCTTTCATGCGGAGGCGTCAGGCGTCAAGTACTCGGCTGCTAGACGACCTGGATCTTCTTGACCGTATCTTGTTTGACCTTGGTAAAGCTGACAGTCAGGACGCCGTCTTTGAGCACAGCCTCGATCTCTTCTTCCTTGACGGGCACAGGCAGTGCGATGCTGCGGCTGAATTCGCCCCAGTAACATTCCTGCACGAAGTAGTTCTCGACCTGATCTTCATTGCCAGCACTCAGGGTGCCGCGGATGCTCAGGGTGTTATCGGCGATGCTGACATCGAGGTCTCCCTTGTTTACGCCGGCAGTGCGAGCCTTGACGACGAGCTTTTCTTTGGTCTCGTAGACATCGACAGCCAGTTGTCCCGGTAGGACGGCCTCATCGTCATTCCATTCGTCATCGCTGCCCGCGGCAACTGCTTGTGTATCTTCCACGGCGGCCGGAGCCTCGGGGGTGCTTTCGTCACCCAAAAAGGCGGCGGTTAGTTCGTCTTCTTCCAGTAGTAAATCATCATCACGATTGCGTCGTGCCATGTGCCTTGTTACCCTCCGCCGGCTGAAGAGCCGGATTATCAATACATTAGTCACTTCTTGCGTGTTTGTATTAAAATCAGTATAACTGAGGATGAGAACACCGTGCAAGGCTGGGTGCACATATTTACAACGAAATAATTACAACAATGCACCTACTCGAACAATTCGTCCGGCTCTACGCCCCCTACACGTGTCTCGGCTGCGATGCCGAGCATGACCAGCTGCTCTGCGATGCCTGCCGCGAGGTACTTCCGCAAGTGCCGTCGCGCTGCTACCGCTGCAAGGCAACGACACGAGATTTTGCAGTCTGCGACAGATGTCGGTCGCAGACTCCCCTTCGTCATGTCTATGTGGTAGCGCATTACGATGGTCTAGCGAAAGAGCTGCTGCACAGGGCAAAGTACGAACGCGCGAAATCGGGTCTCGCCGAAATCGCCGAACTTATGGCTCCCCTGCTCTCCGCTATGGCGGATGATGTGTTACTCGTGCCGGTACCTACTGCGACGAGTCGGGTACGTCAGCGCGGCTATGATCAAGCCGTCGTCTTGGCGACTAACCTCTCTCGGCTGACTCGCTTTGCTCGCATGCGGGCGCTGGCCAGGCTCGGTCAGGCGCACCAGGTTGGCGCGAACCGGCGACAGCGGCTCGAGCATCTCAGCGGCGCTTTCGAGGTAGTACGACCGAGCCGCGTGCGCGGCCAACGCATTGTACTTATCGACGATGTCATCACTACCGGCGCAACACTCGAAACTGCGGCCCGCACACTCAAAAAGGCTGGTGCACGGCAGGTTGACGCCGTCGTCTTCAGCCAGCCATCCTAGCCAGCCGCGAGCCTAGAATGATATAATCACCGCTGTTCCGATTCTTCCGGGCTATACGGAGAGATGTCCGAGCGGTTGAAGGAGCTTGTCTTGAAAACAAGTGTGCCAGCAATGGTACCGTGGGTTCGAATCCCACTCTCTCCGCCATTAACAGTTTGCTTGGCATCTGTTAGAATACATGCTGAGCATTCCTAAATGGAAAAGAGCAGTTTTGGCAAGGTGTGAACCATTTTGCCCACGCGAGTAAAAATGTAGGTTTGCATCATTCCCCCGGAGAGGTACCCAAGTGGCTGAAGGGGACGGTTTGCTAAATCGTTAGAGGGGCGC
>CAYWOA010000052.1:0-6121 GCA_964459795.1 uncultured Candidatus Saccharibacteria bacterium
CCTGCCTTCTTGCGCAAAACCGGTGAAAGCATCGCCGGCAAACCTGTCAGTACGGTGCGTCTCTACGTCAGCCTCGCCATCTTGCTCGTTACGATATTCATGACGAGCAATCTGCTATATGGCGGTGTGCGTAGTAGCCTCATCTCCATCGGTCGCAACCCACTGGCCAAGAAATCAATCCTGAGAGGGCTTATCCAGGTCATCATCCTCGGCCTCACCGTTTTCGTTATCGGCATAGTCGCGATATACTTATTATTGAAACTTTAAGCACGAGCGGCATAGGGGTGGGACAACAAACATGACAATCTGGTGGCTGGCACTCACAATCGGAAGCTTGCTAGCAGCGACGCTGGCGTTTATCTGGATGGCGGTGAAAGTCGGTCAGGGCGGCGGGGTAACCAAAAAAAAGACGGATGGCACCGAAGACGTCGAAAAAGCCGCCGAAGAAGATGTTGAGCACATTTTCAATGACAAATTCCGTGAAGAACTCCGCAACCGCGGCCGCCTGCACTTCGAGAAAATCATCTCCGAGAACGCTATGTTCTTGCAGCAGGACCTTCGTCTCACGACCAGCCAGCTGAACGAGTTCATGAAAGACGAAATTACGCGCAACCTCAAGGAGGAATTTGCGAAGTACGAGCAGTCGATCAATGACGCCAAGCAGCTCGCCATCGAGTCGATCCAAAAGACCAATACCGCTATCGACGAGCAGCGCCAACTCCTCGGCCAACAGGTGCAGCAGCAAATGGTTGCTGAGAAGCAGCAGCTTGTTGACCGTTTCGAGCAAAATATGACTGACATCGTGAATCACTACGTACTGGCGGCCATCGGCGATCAGATTGACCTGAGCGACCAGCTAGAGTATATCCTGTCAGATCTGGAGGCGAACCGTGAAGCCATAGTCGAGGATATTATGCATGGCGCCTGAGCAAGCCGCTGCGCCCGTTTTGCCGCCCGCCGTTGTCGGACTGGTCGATCTCGGTCGGCTCATTCGCGAACTCGAAAAAATTAATGACGTCATGCATAGCGAAGCGCTGCGCGTTGGTCCAGAAAACGTACAATTGCCGAAGCTTACACCCCTACTTGAGCAGCTGGCCGAAGAAAATAAGCTTGATCTCACCGTGGAGCACCAGCGACAAAGCGCCCTGGAGTTTTTGAAACTGCTGCGCAAAGACGCGCCGCGTATTCATATGAGTTTTAGCGCGAACCCGTCGTCGCAGTTTGTGATGAAGCTTATGACCTGGCTACGTCAGAATATTCACCCGCATGTGCTCGTTGCCATTGGCCTGCAGCCGGGCATCGGTGCTGGCTGCGTTCTGCGCACAACCAACCGCTTTTTCGACATGTCACTGAGTCGGTCTTTTGCTGAAAGCCGCGAACTGCTTATGCAGCGGCTGCGCACGGACGACCAAGCACAAACTACTATGCCAGATCCCGCGGAGATCGCTGTACCTGTTGAGGCGGCGCCATGAGTTTTGACAACCAGCATTTCGCTAAACTTGTTGAAGCTGGAAAACCGGTCGGGGAAGTTATCGCTGTCGAGCGATTCCTCGTGCAGGTAACCGGTTTGCAGCCCTCAGCGCTGCACGCGCTCGTGATGTTCGAAGATGGCAGCAAGGGCTTTATCAGCCAGGTGTACCCCGATCATGTCATCGTCCTTCATCTCGGTGCCGAGACGCTGCGGGTTGGCATGGTGGCGGTGTTGCAGCACCAAGAGCTGGTGTGCAAAGTCGGCAAAGACTTCATCGGCCGCGTCGTGTCAGTGACGGGTGACCCGCTGGACGGCAAAGGGCCGGTTCCGGCCGATGCTGTCTGGCCCGTTTTTAACACCGCACCAGCGCTCTACGAACGCAAATTACTCGAAGATCAGCTGGAGAGCGGCGTAATCGCCATCGATGCCCTATTCCCCCTCGTGCGCGGGCAGCGTATGGCACTGCTCGGCGATGGTAAATCGGGTAAAAGCACCGTCGTCACTCAGCTGGCCATCAACCAGAAGCGCACCGACCAGATCGTCGTGTACTGTCTGATTGCCAAACGTCGTAGCGATGTCGATACACTCCTGACTCGCCTGCAGGAGAATGGTGGCCTCGAAAAGGCTATCGTCGTCGTGAGTACGATGTTCGAGTCGCTTATCATGAGCTATATTGCACCGTACGTGGCCTGTGCCATGGCGGAGTATCTGTGGCAAAAAGAAGATCAAGATACCATCATCGTCTATGATGACCTGACCAGCCACGCCCACGCCTACCGCGAAGTCGCGCTCCTGTCCGGTGTCAGCCCGGGCCGCGATAGCTATCCTGGTGACATGTTCTACGCGCACTCTTCACTGCTCGAGCGGGCCGGCCGCCTCGACCGAAACGGCAAATGCCTCACGAGTATCCCTATCGTCCACGCTGCTAATGGTGACATCACTGCGTACCTGCCGACGAACATCATGTCTATCACCGATGGTCAGTGGATCCTCGACATGGACATCTTCCGCAATGGTATTCGTCCAGCGCTCAGCATGGGGCTCAGCGTGACCCGCGCCGGCGGTGTCGGTCACAATAAACGCCAGAAAAACCTTGCCGCCCAGACACTTAAGATGCTCGCCGACTACCGCCAAGCCGAAGAGTTTTCGCACTTCGGTTCTGAGCTTGGGCCCGAGGCGAAAAAAGCGCTCGCCACCGGTAAACGCGTGTTCGAGCTGCTCACCCAAGCGCCGGGCGATACGTTCTCGCTGATGGCGCAGCAGCTGATGCTCGATATCGTGCTCAATCTCGAGGAGGGCGCCGTACTCGACATTAATGCTCTGAAACTGAACGCCAATGAGTTCGCGCTCAAAGTGACGAGTGACGACGAATACCAGAAAGTGCACGACATGCTCGTTCAGGAGTGTGTCAAGGCGCTGGCGAAGCCTGAGCCGGAAAAAAAGAACGCTGATGAAGACAGCGGCAGCGAGTCAACGGATGGTAAATCAGATGGAAAAAAACATTCAGAGAAAGACGATAAGAAAGCTGATAAAAAGAAGGGCAAAGACGAGCACAAAGAAAAGGAGAAAGAGAAGGAAGCTGAGCCAGCAGAGTCCATAAAACCTGCCGAATCTACCGAGGAGGTGAAACCGCCGGAGCAGCAAGATCGGCCGACTTCTGGCGAACAGGCGAACGAACCTGTTGCCGAAGGACCTCACGAACCGCTCACCGAAGCATCGCTAGCTACCCCCGAAGCCGATGAAGAATCGGACGATGAGCCAGCTGGTGCGCCTCCACCAGTGATTGGTGATGTCGTGAAGCCGCAGCAGCCAGTCGAAGAAACGCCAGCCTCGCCCAAGGAACAGTCATCCGTGTCGCTGAATGAGCAGCCGTCCGAGCAAGAGCAGCCAACCGAAGAGGAAGCTGCCGAACGGAAGGTTGACGAAATGCTCTATGCCGAGTCTGGCCTGCATGGTCCAAACAACGTGCAGCAAACTGAAGAAACCGCAGAACCAGCCGAAGCTGCCGAGGACCAGGCGGAAAGTACCTCACCCGAACCAGCTGAAGAAACCCAGCAGCAGGAGGCGAGCGTATGAGGCGTCCCAATGAAATAGCCAAAGACGAGGCCTCGATGGCGACGCTCGTCGAGCTGACCAGCGTGTTTGAGGGCATCGCCAGTATGCGTATCGCCCAGACGAAAAGTCAGGTGCTCGAATCGACGAAGTTCTTCGACGAGCTATGGAAAATCTACACGCAGCTCCGCGTCGACAGTCTCTTTAGCTTTGGCCGCGAGGATGAGAAAAATAAAATCATTCTCGAGAAAGAACTTTTCATCATTATTACTGCCGAGGGCGGCTTTAGCGGCGATATCGACCAAAAACTTGTGCAGTACATGCTCGAAAATTATGACAAAGAGAAAAACGATATTATTGTCATTGGCCACCACGGCGCCATGCAGCTCAGCCAGCGCGGTGTTAGCTTCCGTAAGTACTACAAGCTGCCGGCAAAAGATCAGAATATCAATGTCACGCCGATCATCCAAGAGATCCAGGAGTACCGCAAATGCAGCATCTTTTACCAGCAGTACATATCGCTCATGAACCAAGAGGTCAAGCGTATCCCGATGTCCATGGCAGTGCAGACGGCCGGTACGGCGAGCGACAAACCGGACGAGATCATCAGTGAGATCAATTACATCTTTGAGCCGACGAGCTTTGCGGTTGCAGCTCACCTGGAACGCTCGATGATGAAAATTGCTGTCGGTCAGCTCATCCTCCAGTCCAAGCTGGCGCAGTATGCCTCACGGTTCCGAGCTATGAGTGCCTCACACCAGCGGGCTGACGAGTCAAAGGCGGATCTGCACCTGGCGTACAACCGGGCGCGCCGCGGTGTCAAGGACGAGCGTCTCAAAGAGATTGTCAACGGCCTGAAAAAGAGCAAGGTGGGAGTAGAGGCATGAGAAAGTCATTTACCATTTACTATTTACCATTTCTCAATTACCATTTCTCAATTCCCGATTGTAAAGATATGGGAGGATGTAACTAATGGCGGGCGTCGTCGTATCTATCAAGGATCTCGTCGTTCGAGTGCAGTTCGATGCCGATCCGCCGGAGGTCAATGAGCTGCTCATCGCTGATAACGAAACCGGTACGCAATTGCTCGTCGATCACTTGGAGCCGGGTGGTATAGCTTTTTGTCTCAATGTCCGTACTGACCGTGGCCTGCTGAAGGGTGTGACCGCCCAGCGCGCTGGCAAAGGTATCGAGGTGCCTGTTGGCGAGCCAACTATCGGCCGTATTCTCAATGCGCTCGGTGACCCGCTCGATGGCCAAGACGCCATCACACCTGCCGCCGCGCAGCGCAAAGACATCCTAAAAATGCCGCCGCGCAGTACCAACTTCTCTGTCGCAAAGCCCGAGATACTCGAGACGGGTATCAAGGTTATCGACTTTTTGACCCCATTTGTCAAAGGCCGCAAGATCGGTGTCATCGGCGGTGCTGGCGTGGGCAAGACGGTAACGACCATGGAACTCATCAATAACACCGCCAAAAGCGGCGGCAGCCTGTCCTTCTTCGCTGGCATCGGCGAGCGCATCCGTGAGGGTCATGAGCTGTGGGACACGCTGCGCGAGAACGACCTGCTGAAAAACACTGTCATGTTTTTCGCACAGATGAACGAAAATCCTGTGCAGCGCTCACTGGTTGGCATCAGCGCGACGGCCGCTGCCGAGCATTTCCGGGACGAAAAGCACAAAGACATCCTCTTTTTCGCTGACAATATGTTCCGCTATATCCAGGCTCGCAATGAGCTGTCGACCATTCTCGACCAAGTGCCGAACGAAGGCGGCTATGAGCCGACCGTTTTCTCTGATGTGAAAGTTCTGCAAGACCGCCTCAGCTCCAACGAAAACGGCTCCATCACCTCTGTCCAGACCATCTATGTTCCAGCCGACGATATTTCTGATCCGGCCGTGCAGTTCATTCAGCACGAGATGGACTCCATTATCGTTCTTAGCCGTAAGGTGGCCGAGCAGGGCGTGCGTCCGGCGGTCGACCTCACGCTCACGAGCTCTAGTCTACTGACGCCGGAAATCGTCGGCGAGCGTCACTATGTCCTCAGTGTCCAGGTGCAAGCACTGCTTCAGAAATATGAATCGCTCAAGGGGATCATCGCCATCATTGGCGAGAACGAGCTCAGTCCGGCCGACCGTGCCGACTACGCCAAGGCCAAAAAGCTCATTGCCAATTTTTCGCAGAATATGAACGTCATGACCAAGCACAATGGCATCCCCGGTGAGTTTTACACCCGCGAAGAAACACTCAAAAGCATCGAAGAGATTATCATTTAGCTCGGAGAAGCGCAGCATATCTATGAGCGACGAACCAACCCAGCCCAGCGATGAAAAACCGCTTACAGGTATGGACACAGCCAAAGAAAAAACCGCAGATGCCGATGCAAAGATGTACGTCAAGGTGTACGCACCCTACAAGGTGTACTACGAGGGTGATGCTCTGAGTGTCAGTGCTGAAAGCCAAACCGGGCCATTCGATATCCTGCCCAGGCACCACAATTTCATTACGTTACTGACGGCGTGCGAGATTATCGTGCGGACACCGACGCATGAGGAAAAGATTCGTATTCAAAGCGGTATCATGCACGTCAAGGCCGA
>CAYWOA010000053.1:0-6006 GCA_964459795.1 uncultured Candidatus Saccharibacteria bacterium
ATATCGTGCTCGAAGTGGCGAATTTTGATATGTACATGATCCGGAAAACCAGCATGCGGTATGGGCTTTTCACCGACGCAGTGACGCGCTTCAATAAGGGGCAGTCGCCGCTCCAGAACGACCGGGTGCTGCAATTGCTCATGCAGTCTATCTACGATGTAGCTGGCGGCGAACGGGCCTCTTCGGTCTTTGATCTCAAGAACCATGAAGCAACCAGGGCAAACACTGAAATTGAAGTTTCGAATCAGTTTATCAATGACAGACTTGGTCTCTCGCTACGCGATCAAGACATCAAGTCACTGCTAGAGAATGTTGAATTTACCTGCACAGTTCATGATTCATCACTTATGATTCAGACTCCGTTCTGGCGGACAGATATTGTCGATCCCGAAGATATCGTCGAGGAGGTTGGGCGGCTCTATGGGTTTGAGAAATTACCGCGCGAACTGCCGAAGCGCAGTATTATGCCGGTTGCTGAGAATCCAATCTTCGTCATGAAACAAGCGGTGCGCCGTGTGCTCTCGGTTGCCGGTGCCAACGAAGTGCTCACCTACAGCTTTGTGCATGAACGAACGCTGAAGGGCGCCGGTCAAGATCCAGCAGACGCATATCAGCTCGGCAACGCCCTAAGCCCAGACTTGCAGTACTATCGCCTCAGCCTGACGCCAAGCCTACTTGGGGCAGTGCACGGTAACATCAAGGCTGGTCACGACGAATTTGCGCTATTCGAACTTGGCAGGGCGCATAACAAAAAAGAACAGGATAACGAAGCTCTGCCGAAAGAGGCACAGGCTTTGGCCTATACGTACGCGGCTAAAAAGGCACAGCCCGGTGCGGCTTATTATCATGCCCGGCGAGCCTTGCAGCTGCTTCTCGATAGGTCAGGCATTACATCTCTGCGTTTCGAACCACTCGAGGGTGTGGACTTGTCTGCCGATCCGTGGCTAGAGCAAATGATAGCTCCGTTTAATCCGGCGCGTAGCGCTGTATTACGCGCTACAGAGGATGCTTCGGGCGGTACAAAGGGCTTGGTATGGGGCGTCGTAGGCGAGTACACGGCTGCTGCGCGCCGCGCTTTCAAACTTCCAGCGTATAACGCCGGGTTTGAGCTCGATCCACTCATGTTTATTCGTTCGAAAGGCAAGGTGTACATACCGCTTAGCCGTTACCCATACGTTACGCAGGACATCTCGCTCAAAGTACCGGCCGCGGTTGCCTACGACGAATTGTTTGCCACGGCCAACGACGCGCTCAACACGGTGCGCAGCGATGAGCTGCGTCTGACGCTCGTACCGCTGGGTATCTATCATCCAGAAGGCACCGATACGAAGACCATCACGCTTCGCCTCACAGCTGTGAACTACGATCGGACGCTCACGGACGCGGAGGTCACGACCTATATGCAGACGATTGCTACTGCAGCAGCCGCCAAACAGAAAGCTCAAACGGCATAAAAAGGAGACATATAAAACGGAGTGCTGCTCCAACAGGGTTACCTAGGGTGCGCGTGGCTCCAGATAGAAACCGGTATCTTTCAGCTGAACCTCAGAGAGATATCACATACTGCAAAACATGAAAACAACGAACCCAGCCACTCCCATACTCGTCGGCGCGCTCGCCGTTGCTAGCATCGTCGGCGCGACGGTGTTTGCATTTCACCAAAACAGTACATCGACGTCAGCTAGCAAAACACCGACAACCTCACAAACCAGCTCAGCGGATACGACCGGCACTACCTCGACAACTAGCGTAGCCGATAACGGTGCATCGGCGTCCAGCGTAAGTAGCAGCTATAAGGATGGAACGTACACGGCGACCGCTAGCTACAGCGTACCGCATGGCTACCAAAATACTATCGACGTGACGGTCACCGTCAAAGATGGCGTCGTAACCGCAGTCAAGACGTCGCACAACTACCAAGACCAGGAGTCAAGCATGTATATCGATGCATTTGATGCCGCCATCCAGTCGTCTGCGGTCGACAAGGCCATAGGCACTATCAGCTCACTCAGTCGAGTCGGTGGTGCCTCCCTAACGACGTACGGGTTCGATGAGGCCATTGCAACTATTGCGAACCAAGCAAAGACATAGGCACCTACATGTTTGAGCTCGATGCCCTCGGCACGCACTGGTGGATTGAGCCACTCGCCGGTGCCCGACTGTCCGATGAACTGCAGCAGCAGTTGACGGATCGCATCCGCACATTCGAACGTACCTACACCCGTTTTACGGACACATCGTTGCTCGGCCGACTAAATAAATACAAATACCTGACAGACTCATCGGAGGAGTTTCGTGACATGCTGGTATTTGCTCGTGATTTGCAGCGGCAAACCGACGGCATCTTCAATATCTCTGTTGGCGGTGAGCTGGTACGGCGCGGTTACGGCCAGCTTAAGGAGCACGGCTCTGTGTCTGGTTCATTTTGGGACAAGGTTGTCATAAATGACACCGAGGTGAGCATTCCAGATGACATCGTGCTGGATTTCGGCGGCTTTGGCAAGGGCTGGCTCATCGACCAGCTGGGTGTACTGCTGCGCGGTGCGTATGTCGAGCAGTTTGTTATCGATGGCGGGGGTGATATCTTGGTGTCTTCAGATGAGCCGATTGAGCTCGCGCTTGAGCGCCCGTACGATCCAGGCAAAGCTATCGGCTCGACACGCATAACCCACGGCGCACTTGCCGTTAGCTCATCAGTGAAACGTACCTGGAACAAAGATGGTCAGCGGCAGCATCACATCATCGATCCTCGCACGCAAGCACCTAGCGTCAGTGACATCGTCTGTACATACGTGCGAGCCAGTTCCGCCCTTATTGCTGACGTATGTGCGACAGTACTGCTCATCGCTCCAGATGTTGAACCACGCCTGGCAGAAGCGTATTCGCTCAAAACTATTCTCCTCCGTCAAAATCAGCTCTCTGCTGCGTAAGGCCAACGGTTCGCTTCGGACTTCAGCCTGTCCCGACTTTCTGACACATTTTTACCACCCGAATGCTTCGCTATGTACCTGTTGCGCCGGTACGCCGAGTACTGCCAGCTCGTGCCTTGCTGTCTCCATGAATCCTTCCGACCCACAGATGTAGTAGTGGTGTGCGCTTGGCTCTGTCAGGTATTTTCGGACGATATCACCGCTGAGATGTCCGCGCTCGTCGTTTGAGCCAGCCGGAGTATCAACGCGGCTTAGGATAGAGACGTACTGCTCGCCGAGGCGTGCCTGTAGCTGTGGAGCGAAGGTTGCCGACTCTGGTCGCTGATTTGCATAAAATAACCAGCTTTGGTTGCTCGGCTGGGTGAGTAGCTGCTCAACGAAAGGCGTAATGCCAATCCCAGCGGCGATATAGACTCGCGGCTCAGACGAGTCGTCAATATCCGCCATGAATTCACCGTATGGCCCGTCGACATACAGTTCAGTGCCGTCTTGCAGTCTAGTTAGACGTTGTGTCCAGCTGCCGACTACCTTGTAGGCTACGGTCAACTCACCAGTCGTGGAATTCGATTGCAGTACGGTGAAGGGATGACTTTCGCCCAGTAGCGAACACTGCAGATACAGATACTGTCCGCGCCGCAGGGTTACCACTCGGCCTGTCGGCTGCAGCGCGACCAGCCACACGCCAGGCGTAATTTCGCTGTGGCGGGTTACACGGTACCGTGTTTTGCCTAGGCCAAACAGATGTCTCAGTCGAAGTATGCTGAAGATGATGAGCAGCAATAAAACGCTCATGAAATACGCTCGAGGGGCATCCAGGTTACGATAGGATGAGCCGATAGCTGGTACATGCAGCAGTGCCAACGGCAGAGCAACATACGCCAAATAGTGAACGTATTTCCACGGCCGGAAGGTAATGCGGTCGCGTACAAGCGCTGAAGTGACCCAAATGATTAGGAGCGCCCAAAAGGCGAAACGCCCCCATGTCACTGTCCGCTCAAAACTGCCATCATCTAGGGCCGGTACCAGCGTGTATGTCAGCATGTTCGTGCCGTACGACAGGGCGATAGCTATTGGGTGGACGAAGACGAGCAGCGTGCCGTATTTACCCAGCCACTTATGGATGGATAGCACTGGTGCCAGGTCATTAAAATACAGCCCCATTGCCGATCGGGTGCCCAGTATATACATCCACAGTAGCATGACCAACCCTACATAGCCCATTACAGCCGATATATATAGCCATATCGAGCTCATCAGTGCGGTATTAGGGTGGGCTACGATGAAGGGCAGGGGCAGCACACTGAGAGCAATCAAGCTGATTAATATGCCCCGTTTTGCTTTTTCGCTCATACTTTCATAATACGCCTCCGACTCTGAATTCTGTCTGAGAATCATCACTGCTTCACCGTGTATGGCATAACCTGCTTGTCCTTCAGTAGGCCCATGTGGCACACTAGAGGGACTAATCTTTGAGGGGTATAAAATCTATGGCTAAAACGCCACTACGCAATCGAATATTCGCGGGGCTTGGAGCGCTGCTATTTCTCGTGACGGCCTCGTCACTCACTATCGCAGTCGTCGTCGACATGGTACGGCAAGATGGTCAGGACGCTACCACAAGTACGACAAGCTGTACTGCCCCAAGTGGTCAAGAAACATTGGCGGCGCCCGAAATTTACAAACCGACTGGCGAAGTTACTGAGCTGCAAGCGACTGACCTGACAAAGGGCTCTGGCGCGGTGGCAGTGAACGGTGACTGCCTCGTCATGAAGTACTACGGCACACTCGCCAGCGATGGCACCGTCTTCGACGAGAACTTCACTAAGACTAGCGCATTTGCATTCACCCTCGGTTCCGGTCAGGTGATCAAGGGTTGGGAAAAGGGGCTTATGGGTATGAAAGTTGGTGGCACTCGTCGGCTCGTCATCCCCCCCTCGCTTGGATATGGTGATCAGGCACAGGGAAGCATTCCGGCAAATTCGACGCTTGTTTTCGTTGTGAAACTTCTGGATGTTCAAAAATAATGGCGGTGCTTGATAATTTTATCCCAGTAGAAACCGTTGCAGAGCTACAGACCACTGATCGCGTCGAGGGAAGTGGTGAAACTGTGCAGTCGGGCGCGACCGTCACGTGTCATTACACCGGCGCTATTGCTCGCACGGGCGAAGTGTTTCAGAGCTCACATGATTTTGGCCGCGCCATCAGCTTTCCGCTGGGCAGCGTTATTGCCGGCTGGACCGAGGGCGTACCGGGCATGAAAGTCGGTGGCACGCGTCGTTTGCTCATCCCCGCCGCACTTGCGTACGGCGATCGGCCGCCGTATGGCAGTGGCATACCCGCTGGTGCTGACCTCGTTTTCGATATCGAACTCATCGATATTCAGAGCAAATAGCGAGCGCTGTTATTTTTATCTATTGCCGACTTCTTCTATACTGCCGCGGGCACGGTGCAAAAGGTTGATTTTGAATTTTGTCCTTCCTCTGACACCTGACGTATCTGTGCCGCGCTGGCGTGCGATTGCTTGTGCCTCACGCCATGATGGCAGGGGTCGCACCGGAGCTGTGAGCTGCCTAGCGGTATCTCTCCATGAACCCTCCCGCTCGCTTGAAGCCGGCAGACGAATGTCGACGACAGACCCCTTGTCCTTATATTGGATCTGGTTTAAGACCTCTAGGGCCTCACGGGTGCTGCGGCCACTGGTGGCTGCGAAGGCATGGGCTGTGTGCGCGGCCCGTGCAATCCGGCGCCGCCGCCGATATGCAGCTAAGGCCGCCAGCCCACCGGCCGCGATAAGACCCACGGGGACGATAGGGAGCGGGTTATTCTGCGGGGCCATGCTGTCGATTTCGCTCGGCGCCTGCGGTGAATCGGGCGCCGGAGTAGACGGGGTGGCGTCGTGTATGGTACCCGCGGTGTCCACCGTCCATAGATGGGCCTCCAGACTAGCCAGACTTTCATCTTTGTTATTATGGAAGCCGACCGCAGCATTGAGCGATCCATCTTCGCCACCTGTCGCAAGCAGCAGGGTTGTCGCTGCGACGTTGCAGTTCATCTCAGGCATACTTCCCAGCTGCCG
>CAYWOA010000054.1:0-5946 GCA_964459795.1 uncultured Candidatus Saccharibacteria bacterium
GTAAATATTAACCACGCCGGTTTGCTGACGCCCTTGATTGATCATGGTGTCGAGCGCTACGGCCGTTTTGCCAGTCTGGCGATCGCCGATGATCAGCTCGCGCTGACCGCGGCCGATAGGGAACATTGAGTCGATAGCCATGATACCGGTCATGAGCGGCTCGTGCACGCTGCGGCGACCCATCACGCCGATGGCTGGCTGCTCCACGCGGCCGGTCTCTTTCGCCTTGATAGCCGGGCCACCGTCCAGCGGCTGCCCGAGCGGATTTACCACGCGGCCGAGCAGTTCCGGCCCAACCGGCACTTCCAGCACAACACCTTTGAGTTTCACCGCGTCACCAGCAACGACATAGCGGTCTTCGCCGAGCAGTACCGCACCGATTTCATCCTCCATGAGGTTAAGTGCAAACGCTTCGATAACGCCGTTACTCGTCTGGATTTCGAGCACTTCGGCGTAACCGGCACTGCGCAGACCATGCACCCACGCAACCCCGTCACCGACTCGGGTCACGACACCAGTCGATTCGAGGTTTTCACCACTATCGAGCTGGGCAATCGCATCGCGCAGGCCTTTTGATAATTCTGTCACTGCAATGTCTGGCATTGTTTTATAAACCTTTCTATACTTTCGCGGCGCGTAAGGCCTTCAATTTATGAGCTAGGGTGCCATCGTACGATGCATCGGGCGTCTGCAGGCGAATACCACCGATAACGCTTGGGTCCACCACTTCGCGCAGATACGCCGATGGGCTATCGAGCTGGGCTGTAACCGCGCTTCGCAGCTCGCTATCAAGGGGATGGGCGGAGGTAACGGTAGCAACCACGGTGCCACGGTCAGCCAGAGCATCTTCTATAGCCCGCGTGACAAGTGTAAGCTCGCGCAGACGACGGGACTCATACAGATAGGCGGCCACCTCCTGAATGACCCGTTCCGGCACCACGCCGCCGCTCGTCTGGGCGGCAACGTATTCAGCAATCTTGCGCCTGCTCAGCTTCCCGTTCATGCTAGGCTGCAACTTCCTTCAGCGATTCAGTGATAAGCTGCTTGTCGACATTCTCGCTGACTGTTTTGCCGACGACTTTCTCGGTCGCCTGGGCGACGAGCTCGACAGTTTCATTATGAAGCGCCCGCTTAGCAGCCAGGACATCTTTGGCAATGTTTTCGTGCGCCTGGGCAACGATGCGCTCGGCCTGAACCTTTGACTTTTCCTCGCTTTTCGCCATCAGCGTTGCCGCTTCTTCTTTGGCGGTCGTAACGATATCGGCCGCCTCGCTGCGAGCCGTCTTGAGCATTTTCTGTAAACGCGCCTCTGTCGCTTCCGCCTGCTTGGTAGCCTCGATAGCTGCAGTATTGCTTTCCTCGATGCGCTTCTGCCGTTCGTCCACCGCCCGCATAAGTACGGGGAAGATGTACTTGCTCAGCACCCACACGAGTATGCCAAAGGCGATAATCTGGCCTACCAGCTGCTTCACGTCGATACCGAGCGTATCGAGCGGCGAAGTGCTTCCCGCTGCCTCGGCGGCGAATATGGATAAGGTTGGTATATGTATCACGATCTGTTCCTGTAGGTTCCTATGTTATTGAGTGCTAGCCCTAGCTTTTGGCCAGGAACCCAACGATGATACCGATGATGGCGAGCGAGTCAGCGAACACGATTGCGGTAATCATGAGCGTACGGATTTCACCAAGTTTCTCTGGGTTGCGGCCCATTGCCGTCAGCGCGCCGTTACCGATAAGTCCGATACCGACTGCCGCGCCGAGTGCCGGGAGAGCGTATGCCATTGCGTCCATAATTGTTATTACTCCTGTTTACTTGATTAGTGATGCTTCTGTCATTCCGACCGAAGTGGAGGAATCTTCTCGTTTGCTTCTTACAAGGAAGATCCTTCGACTCCGCTCAGGATGACCCGCGGTGGGGTAACACCCAGCGCCGAGAGGGAACATGTTACTTGGCAGGCACCTCCTTTGGTTTGCGGATTTCGCGAGCAGGCTCGTGGTCACCGCCGTGCGACATGACAGCCAGCGAAGTGAAAATGAGCGTCAGCATATAGAACACGTAGGCCTGGATGAAGCCAATGAACAGCTCAAAGGCTAAGAAAAAGGGCAGGCTGAGTGCTGCCCCGTAGCTGCTCATAATACCCACAATCATGAGGAGCACTTCGCCGGCAAACGCATTGCCAAACAATCGGAAACTGAGCGCTACCAGGCGCGAAAGCTCACCGATAATCTCCAGAAAACCCTCGAACGCGCCCAGCGGATCTTTAAGCGGATTTTTGATGTAGCGACCGATATTGCCGAAGAACCCATGCACCTTCATGGCATAAAATTGGGCGGCAACCATGGTGATGAGCGCGAGCGCAAAGGTGAAATTGAGATCTGTCGGTAAACCGCGCAGCAGCGAGCCTTCGCCCCATGTAATCGACTCGCCGACGCCGGGCAGTATACTCACCCAATAGGTCGTCAGTACGGTGAAGAAAATGCTCAGAGCCAGCGGCGCAATGCCACGGGCCACCTCACGGTTTGGCACAATCTCGTAGCACGTATTGTAGAAGCCCTCGAACGCCCATTGCACCAGGCCTACGAAGCGGTTGTAGCGCCCGGCGAGCACCATTTGCCGCACATATATAAGTGCACCCAGCATGACCGCCACGCCAAAGAGCCCCAGCAGCATACTATTCGTAACCGGCATCGGACCGATATAGAAAATCGTATTCGTCGGTAAACTGACGTTGAAATCCTGGACAGCGAAGTGGAGCGGCAACAGAGTCATAGGGCTACTGCTTGCCCCCTCTCACGACTTGCCGTTTGACGAGCAGGGCAGCCACCAGCGCTCCAATGCCAACACCCACGAGCATGAGCCATGGTTTTGTGTGGTAGCGTATATCGAGATAGTGACCGACGAGCAACAGCCCGACGGTCGGCACAAACATGCGCCACGTGGTATCAGCCATATCTATAATCAAAGAAAGTGTCGCGCTCTCAGAGCGCGCCGGACGAGGTCCTGGCGTGGTCGCAGATGTATCCGCCATTACGTTACGTGATTGTAACAGATATATGCGCGGGGTGTAAACAGCCGCCGGTTGTATTTTTGTAATATTTCTCACAGACATACTTGGCAAACTGGTGAGCCGTGAGGTAGAATTGGATATGGAACGATTTACACTCTATTTAACATTCAATGATGTACTCCTTCGGCCGGGCTATTCGGGCTTTGACCGCAGTGAGATAGCTCTCTCCACAAACCTAACAAAGAAACTGGCGCTTAAGGCGCCTTTTGTGTCTTCACCGATGGATACGGTTACCGAGGCGCGGCTCGCCATCGCTTTGGCTCAGCAGGGTGGCATCGGCATTATCCACCGCAACCTGACCGTCGACCAACAAGCTGCCGAAGTAAAACAAGTGAAAAAGGCTGGCCAATTGGTCGGGGCAGCCGTCGGCTCAAGCGCCGGCTACGAAAAGCGCGTCGAAGCACTGTTGGCCGCTGGTGTGGACGTACTGCTCGTCGACTCGGCTCATGGTTATTCAAAGAAAGTTATCGAAGCTGTATCATATATAAAGCAGTATTTCGACATCGAGGTTATCGCCGGAAGCATTGCCACGGCTGAAGGCGCCAAGGTACTCATAGATGCCGGCGCCGACGGACTACGTGTGGGCATGGGTCCGGGCGCCATCTGTTCGACCCGCGTCGTCTCTGGTATGGGAGTACCGCAGCTCTCAGCTCTCCTCGATATCCGTGAAGTCGCGGCGAAGGCTAAGGTACCTATTATCGCCGATGGTGGGCTCATCAACTCTGGCGACGCCGTCAAAGCACTCGCCGCCGGTGCCAGCACCGTTATGATGGGCCGCATGTTTGCTGCCACCGAAGAATCACCGGGCAAAGTTGTCAAGGTCAAGGCCGGTCATGTACCGGCTCGTTTTCAGGATATACTCGACGGATCGGATGAATACGTCTTCAAGGAGTACCGCGGCATGGGCTCGGTCGCCGCTATGAAGCGCGGGCTGGAAGTCAGCAGCGAGGACGAATTCCACGGCAAGAATTATACCGGGGACGTTCTGGTCGCTGAAGGTGTCGAAGGCCTCGTGCCATCATCGGGCACCGTCAAACATCTGATAGACACGTTTGCTGGCGGCATCTACTCAGGCATGTACTACGTTGGGGCAAAGTCTATCCAGGAGCTCTGGGAGAAGGCACAGTTTATGCAGATCACCCAGGCTAGCTTGAGCGAAAGCCACCCGCACGACCTATTCATCACCAACACCGGCGGCAACTACCAATGAGATGCACGCACCGGCTGACCTGCTTGCCAGCAGAGCTGCCAACCCTGACAGCCTCTTCGGAGACTGCGCGTTTTTCGGTTCCGCTGCTCAGTCGCAGTACCATCCGTACAGCTTCTTCCGCTGCTCGCCGAGAAAACGTACAGTCGCTCGAAGTGCGTGCATTTCACGTTCGGGACGGTAAAACGAAAGGTACATTATGAACCAGGAAACCCTCGTCATCCTCGATTACGGCTCGCAGTACACCCAGCTCATTGCCCGATCGGCCCGCGAGCTCGGCATCTACAGCATCATCGTGCCATTCCGCGCCAGTGCCAAAGAGATCTTAGCGCACCATCCAAAGGGCATCGTCCTGTCCGGCGGCCCAAACTCCGTCTACGAAGATGGTGCGCCAGAGCTTAACCCAGACTTACTCAGTTTAGAGCTGCCGATACTCGGCATCTGCTACGGCATGCAGCTACTGGCACTCAACCTCGGCGGCAAGGTCGAGGGCGCAAAAAGCCGCGAATACGGCGATGCAACGTTATCTGTCGAAACCACGAGTAAGCTCCTGCCGAAAACTGCGGACGGCTCGACCATCTGGATGAGTCACGGCGATCACGTCTCGGTCGTGCCCGAGGGTTTCACCGTCACGTCAAAGAGCGGGCAAACTATTTGCTCGATGGAAGACGCGGCCATGGGACTCTACGGGTTGCAGTTTCACCCGGAGGTTGCCCACAGCAAGCACGGCAAAGCTGTATTGCAGAATTTCTTTGACCTGTGCGGTTTTGGCGGCAATTGGGCCGCCGGGTCGCTCATAGACGAGCAAGTTAAGCATATTCGCGAGCAAGTCGGCAGCGCCAAGGTCGTTTGCGCCCTGTCCGGCGGCGTTGATTCATCTGTTGCGGCGGCGCTCGTCGACCGCGCCATCGGTGATCAGCAGACGTGTATCTTCGTCGACACCGGGCTACTGCGACAGGACGAATACGAAGAAGTCTTGGCTGCATACGAAACGGTTGGACTGAATGTGAAACCAGTTCGCGCCGCTGACGATTTCTATGCCAAGCTGGCCGGCATCGAAGACCCCGAGAAAAAGCGTAAGATCATCGGCACCGAATTCATCGCTGTCTTCGACAGGGAAGCAAAGGCCATCGCCGGCACGAAATTCCTGGTACAGGGCACTCTCTATCCAGATGTCATCGAATCTGTCTCCGTCAACGGCCCCAGTGTCACCATCAAATCGCACCATAATGTCGGCGGTTTGCCCGAAAAAATGCACCTGAAACTCATCGAGCCGCTCCGCGAGCTCTTTAAAGATGAAGTCCGCGAGCTCGGCGCCGCACTCGGTCTGCCACAGTCAATCGTGCAGCGCCAACCGTTTCCAGGCCCCGGTCTCGCCATCCGCATCATCGGTGCCGTCACCGAGGAGCGTATCGCCGTCCTCCAGCAAGCCGACGCCATCGTCCGCGAAGAGATCGAAAACCACGCAGTCCGACCAGAGGTCTGGCAGTTCTTCGCGGTATTATTGCCGATCAAGTCGGTTGGCGTGATGGGCGACGGCCGCACGTACGAGCAGGTCTGTGCCATTCGCGCTGTTTCCAGCCGCGATGGTATGACCGCCGATTGGGCGCGGCTGCCGCACGAGCTGCTCGCCAGGATGAGTAGCCGCATCGTCAGTGAAGTCCGCGGCAT
>CAYWOA010000055.1:0-5882 GCA_964459795.1 uncultured Candidatus Saccharibacteria bacterium
GCGAATTACTCTAGCCTACAGGCCGGCGCGCTCCGCAACTTCGCCCGCCAGCGCCTTATACGCCCGGGCGCCCTTGCTCCAACGGTCATGTTCAAATATGGTTTTGCCATAGCTCGGCGCCTCGGCGAGCCGGATATTACGCGGTATAACGGTGCGTAGTAGCTTGTCGCCAAAGTGTTGTTCCAGCTCCTCTCGCACCTGTTCGCCCAGCACCGTGCGCTTTGTGAACATCGTGAGTACCACGCCGAACACCGTGAGCCCAGGGTTGAGCCCTTGCCGGACCAGCTGGATAGTCTGCAGCAATTGACTGAGCCCCTCCAGGGCAAAATACTCTGCCTGCACCGGGATAAGCACGCCGCTCGCCGCCACCAGGGCGTTCACCGTCAAGAGCCCAAGTGCCGGTGGGCAATCGATGATGATAACATCGGCGTCTATCGTCTCCAGCAATCTCTTGAGACGCAGCTCTCGGCCCTCCAGCCCGACGAGGTCGACTTCAGCCTGTGCCAGCTCGGCATTCGCCGGCAAAACATACAGCTGCCGCGTGTGCGTCGAGAGGATGATATCTTTCACCTCGGCCCGCGAAAGTACCGCGTCGTACAATGTGCGTACTAGCGCCGACTTGTCGATACCGAGCGCACTCGTTGCATTCCCCTGCGGATCCAGATCGACGAGCACGACCCGCCGCTTCGGCGTTGCCAGCTGCGCGGCGAGATTGACAGCGGTTGTCGTTTTGCCCACGCCGCCCTTCTGATTTGTGACCGCTAGTACGAGTGCCATCTGCTCCGTCCATCATCCCTTTCGACATAAGCGTAGCAAATTCCCCGCCATCGGTAAACGCCAATCTACCCATCCGTATACTGCTAGCCGTACATTACCACCCACGTCTTTTCGGCAGTTCGTGCTTCCTGGCCCTATCGTCCCGCCTCTGCCCGTACATGTGCGTAGTGGGCGATCATACTGCCTGACCGAGAACCCCGTATATACTTGCTCACTAGCCCGCCGTGCTCCGCAGCCTCGCGGATGGTGGCTATCATTCTGTTTAGTTGAAGCAGCCCTGCGAATTGCCGGCCGATCCGCAGCAGGCCCGCCCAATCCCTTTCCTTACACACATTATCCGTCAGTTCGGGATATTGTGCGACATTATGGTTTTGGGTAGTTGGTAGGTGGAGTTGGTAGGTGGTAGGTGGTAGGTGGTAGCTACCTGCAACCTGTCGCCTCACGGGTTATTCTACACATTGTTAACGATCGTGCGGAAAGTGTCGAAAAATGGGATCGATGAGGCGGGGTGATGCACCCCTTCCGGTGTACCCGGGCTTAATGAGAAAAGACGGTATAAACTCCCGAGGTGTACGTACCCTCTGTGGCTCCTGAGTCTGTCCCGACAAGTATACGGCAGAGGGCTAGCCGGGTGGTGAGGCTCCTACCCTGAACGTGGGTGGTTCTGGGTTCCAAATGTGGAGGCCACGTGCTGGCACACGTCGGTGGAGCCAAGGCGCGGTCCGCCGGCTGGCCGGATTGAGACCAAGTGGCAAGTCACAAATAAGATCAAAAGAAAAAGCAGGGATTGCGAGATTCCCTGCTTTTCCTATTTTGCTAGGTTTTTGTTTTTGTTTGGTTTTCGATTTTGTCTGCCGACTCTTATGCCCTTTTGTGGGCGTAAAGCCTTCTGGCAAAATCTGGGTTTAGTATGCGCCCCTCCGCACATAAATGCAATAGTTATTGAGCACATTATTGGTTCAAAGTGCCAAAATGACCTCAGTTATCCACAGTACCCCGTATGTGCGCCGTTCGTTCCTAGCGGGCGACGCCGAAAACCACTTGTCGATTTACAATTTGGGGACCGGTACGCCCGTCTGCTCCGAGACTTTCCGCATCCAATCAGCCATTTGCTGCATTTGTTTTTTCAGCAGACGTATATCATCGCTATTACGATCTTGCTTACTCGCCAGCCGATTGATACTGTCATAAATTTCTTTGATATCGCTCTCTACGCCCATCAGTCGGTTGTCTATACGCTCAATCCAGGCCCGCAGCTCTTGCAGCGAACCTTCCACCCCGCTCATACGGGTTTCGAGGCGGTCCATACGGGTTTCGAGGCGGTCCATACGGGTTTCGATACCGTCAATACGCTTATCAAGCCGGTCAAATCCCTCACCCACCATGGTTCCTAGGTCGACAATTTGTTCAATGACGTCATCGAGTACGTGTGGTTTTTTCGGCATAGTGCTACTTAGTATACCGCGCCATCGGTTACCTCTACAAGCTGCTTTTCTGGGCATCAACCCAAGGTCCACCCCTGGAAACAGCCTTTCTTGTAACACCAAAGTTCCTATCTGTCATCCCAACTCACCTCCCCTTGATGGCCATGCGTAGGCTCCCGGTGCAGCCGATGGTAAACGCAGCAATCTCATAGAACCGAGGATGTCTGAGGCGCCAGCATATTGCCGGCGGCAGTCTGCTGGCGCCGAGTTCCGCAGGTCATATTCACATTTTCTCTATCTGTTGGAGGTCAGACCTTCTTCCACCCCTTCTTCCACCGTTGGAGGTCAGACCCCCGGGTTCATGAGCAGCTCTTGACTGTTAAGTATAGAATCAGCCATAAACAATTCCAGCGGTTGATAGTCATGGTTTATTTGGGCCAGCTCAAGGCACTTATAATATGCCCTTTTTCTTTCTTTAACTATAATCGGCGGCACACTGCCAGCGCTTAGTGCTTGCGCCAAAATAAGCAGTCTGCCTGTCCGACCATTGCCGTCACTAAAAGGATGTATTTGCTCAAATACAGCGTGCGACTTAGCCAGTTTGGCAATCAAGTCTTGTGAATCATCTTCTTGCAAAAAGCTTACAAATTCATCTAATAAGCTGCGTATGCTCTGCCAGTTTGCCAGTGGAACATGGGCGCCCATAATACGAACGGAATGTTTCCTGTATTGCCCTGCATCACTGACAATACCATTCATCAAGCGAAGATGCAGGCCTCGTATTACTTCTTCGGAAACTACAAAAGTCCGCGACTCAGCTATTTTATCTAGTAACCAATTAAGAGCAGCTTGATGGTTTCTGGCTTCTGCCTGCTCGATTGCCGTACGGTTGCCTAGAACCTTGTTTTGGAATAAAACACCCTCAACATCAACCATTGTCATTGTGCTGCCCTCTATCGTGTTCGTATGGTATGTGAGCAAAATGGTTAGTTTTTCTAGCAATGCAGCATTCTTGATAACTGCTCGAGCACTCAATTTTGCCCGCATAGCTTGATCCTTTTTATAAGAAAGATCTGCTGGGTCTACCTGATCAACCCCTATAACTACTAGGTAAAGCTCATCTATACGAGCAAGAGCCGATTGTCTTGGCACAGATCGTTCATTAATCCAGGCATTAAGAGCCGGAAACGAAACTTGCAATTGTCTGGCCAGCTCTTCTTGGGTCCAAGAAGTAGCGGCAAGTATTTTTTTGAGCTTTTCCAAATAATTCATAACTTTATAAGTATATCATTAACTTTATAAAGTTTAAAGTGATTTTTTGGTGCCTTAAAACGCCTTGTTCATCTAGGCCTGTTACTCACTCGTTATCTCATGAATAAACCTTTGCCGTCTACTTTGTTTATACTTTGGCGAATCTGGTAAGTTAGTGCTTTATTGCAACCTACTGTAGAATTTTGGATTGATTGAGCTGGAACTGCTTAGCCGTGATTGTCCTCATACGATACCGTTACTACTTTTAATATCACCCCGTTTGTTACTGGACGACGAAGTAGGTGAACTGGTAGGTCTTGCCGGCCTGCGGCGCCTGATCCACCATGATGCTGAAGCTCGTCGATGAGCTGGTAGAGGCATCGTAGTAGACACCCAGATGGGCAGCGTCACGGTTTGCCGCGGTCAGCACCACACGCGGCTTGGAGCCGCCCGCGAATGGCACATTGAAGGTCAGTTTGGCCAGTTCGTCGGCCGCTGTACTCTCGCCCACGGTGACCGTCACCGTACCGCTGGTATCATTGCCCTCCACTGTTGCCACCGGAGCCGCCACACCACCGGTGCCGCCGCCAGCCACACCGGCAGCCACACCGACGGTCGCCGTCGGTGTCACGCCAGCAGTGATGATGTGCCCACCGACCACGATGTCCCTGGTCGTCAGCTTCGTCGCCACCGTAACCTCGCCGCCCACCACTAAATTACCACTGATAGAGATATTCGCCGCGCTCACATTCCCACTCACGCTTAGATTACCGCCCACAGCCAGGTTACCATCAATGGCACCACCGTTGGTCAGATCGCTGCCGGACGACGCCTGGATGGTGTTTTCTAGGGTGGCTAGACGGTTTTGTGTGTCACTTATCATGCCCTGCTGCTCTTGGACGGCGCCGATGAGCGGCGAGACTATGCCAGCATAATCTAATTGCAGGTAGCCGTCACTACCGGTCATGACAAGTTCTGGCAATACAGTTTGCACATTTTGGGCGATTAAGCCAAGACGTTGAGTTCCACTAGCATCATTCTTCCATTTATAGTAGGTGGGCTGCAATTGCATTATTTTTGCCAGGTTACCAGTAGCCACACCGTCAATGTTTTTAAGCCTAGCATCAGATGAACACATGGTTGCCGAGCCACCATTACCAATCGTACACGTACTGCTGGTACCATAAACAATGAGATTATTCTTAGGGCTGCTACTATCTCCTATGACTACACTCCCGCCGGTACCGCCAGCAATGAAGACATTAGCACTCCCATCCCATCTTATGTAACCTTTCTGTGTACCAGCTATGCTAAGTCTCATCCAGTTTTGGTTAGCAGTACTAACCCCAAGAGTATCTAGTGTTAATACTGGATTATATAGTCCCCAATAAGTATCCATATCTACGCCCTTTATGTGTAATGCGGCCGAAGGTGAGCTGGTGCCGATGCCTATACTATTGTTGTAGCCAGAAATAGTTCCGCCGCTAGACCCAAGTTTAATAGAACCGACCGTGGTATCTTGAACACCATTAATACCTAGCGTATTAGCAATATTTACGTCATAAAGCGCCGCATCATCACCACCCTGGAAGTACATCGCCCCGTTTGCGGTGGCCCTAAGCACGCTAGCCGTACCGGTGCCGGAGATACGGAAGTTGGCTGTCTGCTGCGAGGCATTCTGGTTCTGAATAAAGTTCGTGGCAGTGGGAGCAAGGACAGAACTGTCACAGGTACTGAGGACACCACTATTGCCACAGACGAGTGTCGTGCTGGTGCTGGTTTGGAGGGTAACACTAGTGGATCCCTGGATAGTCGTGGTGGTTGTGCCACGGCCAATGGTGACACCAGAGGCGTTAGCAGTGCCAATACTTATTGCGGCTGATCCACCGGTGTCTAACGTCACCGCACTAGCGCCAGTACTACTTAGACTGAGGGTAGTACCACCAACCAGGCTGGTTGCACCAGTGCCGGTTAATGTGGAGGCGGCACTGTTGACGGTGAAGCGAGTGGCACCCGCGGTCTGCAGCAGTAGACTGTTAGCACCACCAGCGTTTAGGGTTAGGTTACCAGCTGTCGTGCCCCAGGTGGCAGCTGCAGCACTGGTGAGGGTGAGAGCGCCGGTGTTAGTCGTGAAGCTGCTGGCGGCATTGGCGGTGATGCCCACTGCCCCGCCGCTCGTACTACCAATGGTAGTTGTGCCGGAGCCGCTGGTATTGATGTTGGTCGTACCAGTCAGGCTGGTGGTGCCGCTGGTAACGGTAAAGTTACTACCAGAGGCGACCGCCGTGTTGCCGGTCAGGCCGATGCCACCGGAACCGGCTTGAATAGTCGTCGTGCTGGTAGAGTTGGTCGAGCCAATGGTTATACCTTGCACCGCTGCGCCGGTGCCGATCTGGATGGTATGGGCGACCGCACTATTGGCGATGGCCA
>CAYWOA010000056.1:0-5844 GCA_964459795.1 uncultured Candidatus Saccharibacteria bacterium
CGAGTCCAACACACTCGAGGGCCGCGTCCACGCCGACATTTTCGGTCATTTCCACAATCTTCCGAGCGGCATCTTCGCCTCGTTCTTCGATGATGTCAGTAGCGCCAAATTCTTTCGCCAGCTTTTGCCTGGCAGGATTACGGCTCAGCACAATGATGCGCGCCGCCCCAAGTTTTTTGGCCGCAATCACCGCGCACAGACCCACAGCACCGTCACCCACGACAGCCACCGCATCCCCAGCCTTCACGCCAGCACTGACGGCTGCGTGGTAGCCAGTGCACATCACGTCGGACAGGGCAGTGAATGACGCAAGCTGTTCATCGGAAAAGTTCGATCCAGGCACCTTTACGAGCGTTGCGTCAGCAAACGGCGCGCGGGTAAATTCCCCTTGGCCGCCCGGCAGGTCGCCATTGCCAAACGGGCTGCCGTGGACGCAGTTTGACTGGAATCCGGCCTGGCAGGCCGGGCACGTACCGTCACTGAACGTAAACGGCGCGATGACGAAATCGCCCGGTTTCAGCCGTTTCACATCGCCGCCAACCTGTTCGACCACACCGATATGCTCGTGGCCGATACTGCCGACTTTGTGCGGCGTGATACCACGGTAATACCACAGGTCTGAGCCGCAGACGCAGCCGCGAACCACGCGTACGATGGCGTCGGTCGGCTCCTCGATGACGGGCTTCGGCCGCTCTTCAATACTAATGCTGCCTTTACCTTTGAAAATTGCTGCTTTCATACTTGTTCCTCCTTGTTATGAATGTTTCAGTTGTTTGGCGAGTAGCTCGGCCTGCTCAGCGATGGTCTGTTTGGTTGGTTCGTCACCGCGCAGCACGGCGTGCCAATAAGCGATCTTGAGGTCGACATACCGCCGCCGGATTTTGAGCTGTTTCTCCTCGGCCGCCAGCCGGCGCTGCTGCGCCGTCAGCAGTTCTACCTGCTCCTCAGCGGCCGCCGCACCGCGGCTACGGTTTCGCAGATACGTTCGCATGTCGTCTATCGACATACCGGTCGCGCTCAGGCAAGAGATAGCGACGAGCACATTCAGGTCATCTTCGTTGTACACCCGCTGCTTACTACTTCTGTCACGCTCAATCGGCCTGATGATACCGATGCTTTCGTAGTAGCGCAGTGTACTCGCCGGCAAGCCGGTCACCTGGGCTGCCTGTTTGATGGTATAGGTCGTTGGGGCGGTGACTTGAGTACTCATGTCCCTATGCTAAAGACTTAAAGTACTTTAAGTCAAGCCTCGTTATAAGGTCTCAGTCAGAGCTACCACATATGCGGTCACAATGGGCACTAGGTAGAGTAGTATGAACTTATTTTTTACGAGATGAATCAGCCAGGACGAGCCGAACTTACAGGTAGTTGCGTTCGACGTGGCCTTTATTTATGCCGTTCGTGATATTCGTAAAACCGAGCTGCCTTAGGTACGGCATACTGGCTTGCGAGCGGGCGCCGCTGCGGCAATAGACGATGAGCTCGGCGTCCTTAGACACATCGGCCAGCTCTGGAGCTCCAGCCATCAGGCGGGCAGGGGGAATATTGATAGCCCCTTCGACATGACTCATCTTGTATTCAAACGGTTCACGGACATCGATGATAACTCTCTGGATCATGATTGGCGTCTCCTGCACTAATTCTGGCTCCTTTTTATAGGCCTTTCGTCTTCTCATAGGTCTCTATATTAATGTAAACTATTTACATTAGCAAGCATGAAGTGTAGACTTATACTGTGATACGAGCTATGACCAGCGTGAAGCCACGAATCAGGCAGACGAAATACTGCACACAAATAGAACACATCGTAGCTATGCTGGGACACGGCTCGAATGCAGATATACAGGCCGCCCTCCAGCGAACATATCCGGATGTCAGCGCGACGACGGTACATCGCGCCACCGCACGTCTAGCGAGCAGGAGAAGGCTGAGCGTTGCACCCCCAGACTTGTCGGGAGCTATGCGTTACGACGTAAACGTGACACCGCACGATCATTTCATGTGTTCGAGCTGTGGCATCCTGCGAGATGTCGATATCGCGAGTAAGGTTCGGCCGCTCCTCGAAGCAGCACTCGACGGGTGCTTGGTATCCGGCCAAATAACGGTAAGTGGCATATGTAAAAAATGTGCGAGGAGGAAAGCATGAAAAAGTTCAATATAGCCATCGTAGTATTAGTCGTCGCCGTCGTTGGGTTCATATTGACAGGCAAACAGAGCAATGATATATCAGCGACCCGGTCAACCAAACAGAGCTCAACGGGCGTGACGAGCTTCGACCAGGTATCGGCATCTATCGCGAAGGGCGGTCAGCTACTTGATGTCCGCACCGCCGAAGAATACGCTGCCGGTCACATCGACGGTGCGACCAACTTCCCGCTGCAAACCATGCAGGCTGGCTCGCTGCCGAGTGGCAGCAAAAGCCAGGCCATCTTCGTGTATTGCCACAGTGGCAACCGAGCTGGCCAAGCCACCACTATTCTGAAAAAGGCCGGCTATACCAATGTCACCAATCTCGGTGCTATCACCCACGTCGAATCAATTGGCGGCAAACTCGTCGCTAGGTCATAAAGAAAGGAAAGCAACAATGAAAGTAACCGTCTATAGTACAACCACCTGCCCATACTGTATTATGCTCAAACGCTGGCTCGATGACAAAAAGATCGCCTACACCGATTACCTGGTCGATAAAAACCCAATCGCAGCACAGAACATGGTCCAGCTCAGTGGACAGATGGGCGTACCCTTCAGCACCATCGAGCACGAAGACGGCTCGGTCGAGAAAATCCTCGGTTTCGATCGTCCTCGATTCGAAACGGCACTCGCCGCAAAATAAGGCAAGCCTGTGATCAAATCAGCCTTACTAGCTAAACTGATAGATCGGTTAGTGCGGAAGTCATAGCTAGAAGATCGACCAGATGGCAGCGATACCGGCCACGGCCATGGCAAGCGTTGTGAACCAGCCAATGACTGTCGTGAGACGGCGATTGACCCAGTGACCCATAACCCGTTTGTCGCTCGAGAGCCTGACGATGAAATACAGCACAAAGGGTGCAACGATACCATTGGCAGCGGCAGAGTAGATAAGCGCCTTGATGGGGTCGAGCCCGACGAAGTTCAGCCCCAAACCGACGAGCATCGACAGGATGATAACGCCGTAAAAAGCGTGCGCCTGGCGAAGCGTGCGGTGCAGCCCCTCTTTCCAGCGCAGCGATTCGGCCACGGCATAGCTAGACGAGCCGGCCAGCACGGGGATAGCTAGGAGGCCAGTGCCGATGATGCCGAGGGCAAAGAGATAGTAGGTCGCATCGCCGGCGAAGGGCCGCAGTGCCTCGGCAGCCTGAGCAGCGCTCTGGATATTGGTGATACCGTGCGGGTAGAGCACCCAGCCGCAAGCGGCAATAATGAAGAACATGACGATATTACTCAGCAGCATGCCGCTCCACACGTCTATCCGCATCCGCTTAATCTGCGCCGGCTGAGTCGCACTCTGGCGGAGCCGCAGGGTCGTTTTACCTTCTTGAATCTCTTCTTCGACCTCTTGGCTCGTTTGCCAGAAAAACAGGTAAGGCGAGATGGTCGTACCGAGGATAGCGCTAATCAGCAGCAGACTGTCTTTGGTAATAACGATATGGGGGAAAAACGTTGCGCGCAGGGCGGCCCCCCAGTCGATGTGTGCAAGCAGAGCCGACACGATGTAGCTGAAGAGTACCAGTGCAAGCCACTTGAGATAGCGGGCGTACTTCTCGTACGGCGTCAGGACCTGCAGCAGTATGCAAATCACCGTAAATCCAACCACGAGCGGCCAAAACTTGAGACCAGGCCGCAAAAGCTGGACCGCCTTGGCCATAGCACCCAGATCGGCGCCGATGTTGAAAGCGTTCGCCGCGAAAAGGAGCAGCGTCACAAACCGGAGCATGCGCCGCGAAAAATAGATACGGATATTGCCAGCCATGCCCCGACCTGTCACCATGCCGATACGAGCACACATCTCCTGGACAGTACTCATGAGCGGGAATGTCCATAGGCTGAGCCAGAGAAAACCGAAACCGTACTGGGCACCAGTCTGACTGTAGGTTGCGATGCCAGACGGGTCGTCATCGCTCGCGCCAGTGGTTAGTCCCGGCCCGAGTGCGTGCCAATAGTCCCGCGCTTTTTGGACGCCCTTGGAGTTCGGCACGGCATGGACGACCTTACTGCTCGCCTCGAGCGTTTTATCGAGCACGACAGCCGGCACTTCGACACTTTTCGTGAATAACTTATCAGAGTCAAAATGCGGCCTAGGCGGCTGCTGAACGGGAGATCCGGTAGATGTTTTTTTTGTAGGCATGACGCTTATGGTTCAGTCTGAACCATATTGTAACAGAACCGTGGGATAAGTATAGAGGGGAGTTAGGCCAGAAAAGATGCCGCGCAGTCTATTCATGCCGCAGGGCTTCGATGGGATCCATCCGCGAGGCCTTGAGGGCGGGGATTGTCCCAAAAAACACACCAACCAGCAGTGCAGCAAGTGGTACGAGCAGCGCGACGGGCCAGACAACCACCGGTTCCAGCGAGCTGTACAGCCGTAGTAGCCCGATGGCAGCGAGTGAACAGAGAAAGCCAATGAAGGCACCGACGCCGCACAGCGCAATTGCCTCAGTTATAAACTGCCGCAAGATCTGGCGGTTGGTGGCACCGATGGCTTTGCGCAGCCCAATCTCGTGGATCCGCTCAGTCACGCTGACGAACATCATATTCATGATACCAACCCCACCCACTATCAGCGCCACAATAGCAATAGCAATCGTCATGAACGTCAGGAGCTGGAGTGTTTGGTTTGATCCTGCGGCGCTCGCACCCGGCTGCAATACCACCGTATCGCTGCTACCGCCATGCGCGGCATTGAGTGCAGCCTGCACGTTCTTGGTCAATGTTTTTATATCGACGCCAGGTTTGGCTTTCACAAATATTTGGTTAATCGCCGGGGTTGTCTTGAGGATGGCTTGCGCCGCCTGGTAGGGAATAAATATCGCTTCATTATAATTAGCCTCCAGCGAGAACGGCGCCGCCGTGAAAGGCTTAAACACGCCGGCAACAAGGAACTCTTGGCCGCGGAACGTCAGCTGCTGGCCGAGTGGGGCGTTATCATCGAAAAGTTTGCGTGCCGCACTGGTACCAAGCACTGCTACTTGCTCACCATCACCGGCATCGAAAAAGCCACCGTACTCAATCTTTTGGTTGAGTATCTGGGCAAGCTCAGGCGTCGTCGCAATAACCAGCGGACTCGAGGTAGTGTGATCCCCCTGAGCCGTACCCGATACAACGCTCATCGGCACCACTGCTTCCACGCCCGCGACACTGTGAATAGTCGTCAAATCAGCACCTGAGAGTAGCGCACTCGTACCACCAGGAAGCCCACTACCCATTATTGCATTCGCTGGCTGACCTGGACGCACCACTAGCACATCACTGCCATACCGTGAAACCTGGTTGCCGACTTGTTGCTTGACGCCCTGGCCGATAGCAACGATGATGATGACCGCCATCACGCTGATGACGATGCCAAGCATCGTCATAAAGCTTCGTGTCCGTGAATTGCGCAAACTTTCGAGCGCCAGATGGAGATAGCCCTTACGTACGCTGATCATGGCTTGACCTTTCGCTTGCGGCCGGTCGTTCGTTTTGCCGCTTTCTTGCGGGACTTTACTGGTTTCGTCTCTTCTTCGCGACGCACCTTCATGAGCGCCGATATGCCCGCCAGGTCGTCCTCTTCGGTCGTGCTCGGCACACTGTACATAACTTGACGGGCATAGGTACCGACTTCGCCTGGTTTGGTTTGTTCGTCGTGTCTGATAGCTCCATCTT
>CAYWOA010000057.1:0-3377 GCA_964459795.1 uncultured Candidatus Saccharibacteria bacterium
ACAAGGCGGCGTAGCTCAGCTGGTTAGAGCGCAGGACTCATAAGCCTGAGGTCAGTGGTTCAAGCCCACTCGCCGCTACCATGTATATTTTGAACCTTCGATCGGAGGTTCTTTTGTTATGATAGATCCGATGCTTACCTCACAAAAAGAAATCAACAAAAAGCAAGTCGAGCGCTTTGCCCTCATCGCAGGCATCATACAACCTCTTATCACGTTGCCGCAGATACTCACCATTTATACCAATCAGAGCGCGACGGATGTCTCACTGCTGACATGGCTTGGCTACCTATTTTTTGGTATTACATTTTTAGTTTACGGTCTGGTTTTCAACCTAAAACCCATATGGATTGGTCAGATTATTTGGGTCACGATGCAGACTGTCGTCGTCATCGGCATTTTGCTGTACAGGTAGCGTCAGTTGGGCTGAAACCTTAGTTCTCTGTCTCCTTGCGGTCGTTCGGCACGCAGAAGCAAAAATTGCCGGCCCCGTTTGGTGCGGTCACAGTGGAGAAACACCGCACCGGGGTCCGCTGCCAGCCGCGGCGAAAACTAACCGCCACATACTGACCGGCTTCATAGGATATCCTCTCGGCTTCCTGCTCAGGCCTTAGGAGCACAGCCACCGTGTTTGCACCAGTGTGCCTGGTTATAGGCGACGGCGGACTGTCTCATACGGGTAGTGTAGTGATACTCCCTGAATATTTACTGAATTCCCTGACACACCTGTCACTACTGCGATGAGGACGATGTCGATGACGCTGCCTTCAACGCATCGGCGCCAAGAATCAAGATGAAGTCAGCCGCTGGATAATTGGCAGTCAGCGTCGGGTTTGTTACGACGGTGGCATTGTATGTTTTCTTGAGGTAGGCGAGCGTCTTCGGTTTTTTACCCTGCGAGTTATCGATGATAGTCGTCGTGCTCTGGGCGGCCGGCGCGTCGTATTTGCCGAGTACAGTGACCCCCTGGGAATTTAGCTTCTTGGCCTGCTGGGTCGCCAGGCCCACGCCGTCGGTGCCATTCAGCACGACGACAGCGGCTGATTCCTTCACCAGCGGACCAGAGGTAAAGATCTTCTGAATCTGCGCGGCAATGGCGGAGAAATCATCGACTCCCGCCGTCGGAACCTGCACCGACTGACCATTGATGGTTGCGCCCTCGAGCATCAGCTCGCTATCGCCCTTGAGGTCTCGCATGCTGTACGAATCGATGTTAGCATCGTCAATCTTCTTGCCGTAGTAGTACAGCGCCTGCATTTCATTCAGCTGCAAATCGGTCTTCACGTTGTTACCCACCGCGTCGACCAGATTACTAATTTTGAGCGGATTGGCAACAACCGAGGTCGATGACGCTTTATCCTTGATAGCCAGCAGCATCTGCCTTTGGTGCTGGGTACGGGTATAGTCGGCGTCCGGGAAGCCGTACGAGCCGTAGGCATCGCCGCGGGCCCGCGCCAGGTTCAGCGCCTGCTTACCATTCAGCGTTACCTTACCGTTCGGATACTTAGCGAGGGCACAGCAATAGCGCGTCGTGTAGTCCAGGCTCGGGTCGTAGATGCCGCGCGGGTCATCACTATCTATGGTGATGGTGATACCGCCAACTGCGTTCACCAGATCCTTAAACGCGGTGTAGTTGACGAGCGCTGTGTAGTGTATGGGCAGGTTGGTCACTCCCTCGACTACTGTCTTGAGCTCGTCCATACCGCCATCGGGGTACGCCGCATTGATCTTGGAGTGGCTACCGGAGCCTGGGAGCTCGACCCAGAGGTCACGCGGGATACTAAGCATCAGCGCCGTGTTGTTCTTGGTATTGATGCTGAGTACCATGATAGAGTCGGTCAGTTCTGCGCCGTTATGCCCGGTGTCATCGGCAGAGTTACCGGCTACGAGGATATTCACCCGGCCATTGTCGTTGTCGAGGTGAGCCGGCTTGAAGACGCCGAGAACGCTGAGCGGATTGCTATTGCCGGTGAGCTTCGCAATATCGCGGTAAAATCTCGCGCCAAAGGCCAGCACAGCGATAAGCAGCACGAGCCCCAATACTTTGGCGATGCGTTTGCCGCGGCTGCGCGGTTTCTGATGGTGATGCTTGGCGGCTTTTTTGGCTGCCTTCTTCTCGGCTTTGGCTGCTTTGCGCTGCGCGCGGCGGCTTAGCTCTTCCTGCGCCTCGGCGCCATTCTCTACAGCAGCACCGAATTGAGTCGATGTTGTTGGCACGGGCTGCACCTGCACAGCGCTCTGGGTAGGTGCTACTACACTATGTTTTGACATATCCGTAAAGCCTACCGTTCTTCCCTGAGACGGCGCTGAGGGCATGGGAGTTGGCTGCGGACGCTGGGCGGGCGGCTGCGGAGCCCTGAAATGCGGTTGACGAGGCTTTTGGCCGGTGCCAGATATAAAGCCATCGATGCTCGTCGCCCGACGAGGTTGAAAACTATCGTGTTGCTCGGACATTGCTTACGGCTAGTATACCCTAGAATCGGCCCTCGCCCAAACGCAGCCGAGCAGTAAACTACCCCCGGCTCCCCAGGGGTAGTTCGCATGAGAAAATCACAGAAGCCGTAATTCCTCGTCGATGGCTAGTATGGCCGTATCGGTGCATGGCACCAGTTCGTAGGCCCAGCCATCATTGATGGCGAAATACATTCTGCCATCCTTTCTGTTTGTTTTTGTTTTTTGTGTTTGTTAGTGGTTGATGTTTTTGCCCACAGCAAAGCTTGGGGTGGTAGCATACTCGCATGTGCTATCCCTGGTACTTTTCTATGTTGGCGGTTTTTTGTTTTTCGGGAGCGTCGATGTTCGAGAAGCGCCCTCAAAACTAATCGTATTATAGCAAATTGCTTACGCTTTGTCAATATTTATTGTGTGGCTATGCTTATTTGTCCCTGCCTCATGGGCCTCGTCATCATGATGATGGTACTGGTGGAGGGCGGCGTGGCCCTTGCCGCGGGCAATTAACCAGCGATTGACCGGAAAGGCGGCAGCAAAGGCAACCACCAGCGACGTAGCCAGGCTGACCCAAAAAAGCACGGAGTTTAGCCCGGCATCTATTGCGCCCGGCACGGCCAGCATGAACGCATTGTCCGCCAGCTCCATCGTGGCGATAGAGGCGGTATCTGCCGCCAGCGCAACCCGCATGGCTCGCCGCACCGGCAGCCCGTGCCTGAGCAGCGGCAGCATGCTAAGCGCGTAGCCAAAGATGAAAGCCAGTGCAATAGAGACGACGATATTCGCCGTATTGCCCCAGCCAAGCGCCGTCGTCAGCACCATGCCGAGCACTTCACCGATAGAGCAGCCGAGCAAGCAGTGCAGTGTCGCCTGCAGCGCCGTGTGGTTAATATCCTCTCGTGTCATACATGTATTTTACCGCAGCGCTCGGG
>CAYWOA010000057.1:3477-5791 GCA_964459795.1 uncultured Candidatus Saccharibacteria bacterium
CTACTGCTACCGTTAGCCTTCTCTTATTGAAGCCTCTGGGGTTTCCGCATAGCTTAACTGTATCAGGCCAAACAAGTTGGCCGAAAGGACAGGGCTGAGAGGACAGTCCTCACAATGCTTTTTGGCTTGAGCCTATACATCTACAGCTTTATTACCTTATCAAACAACGCTTTAGCTTCTTTATAACTAATTCTGTCCGTTAAGAAAGAGTCGATTAGCATATACACACCGATTCGTTTTAAGTAGATGGTAGCTCTGTCTAAAAAATTGTCGTCTTTAGGACCAGCGTAGGCTTCATAAACTGTTTCAGTAAACGATCTGCCGTATAAAAACAGTTCTGTAAAATCAAAAGCTGGATCAGAAATTGCGCGGTCACTGAAATCGATAATGCCTACTTGTTTAGTTGCCTGATTCCAAATAATGTGTTTTGGTGAAATATCATTGTGAGTTAGCGCAAGAGGATAATCAGACCCGAGTAATGCGTCAAAGTCACTCAAGACATTTAATGCATGCTGGTGCTCTTGTTCGGTTAAGACTGGCCGCAAATATTGCTTTGCCTGCGCTCGTAGTTTTTGTGCCTCTGCTTTCAAGTCGACATGACTCACGTTGAATTGCTGGAGCTCATTTACTGTTACAGTATGTAGGCCGGTTAAGAATTTTGCTAACTGCGCTGCAAGGATTGCCCGATCTTCGTCTGACAGCTCGGCAAAGGCCTCCTCGGTTAGCTCGATGCCCGGGATAATCCCATAACCAGCAAATGATCTATCCCGAGCCACGTATTTATAGCGCGGTATACGAAAATCAATTTTACTACTCAGGTAATCGAGCAGTCTGACTTCATCTTCTAATCCAGGTAAGTATTCACTTGAGGCCGGGAAACGAAACACCAGTTTATCGTCCAGAATTATCACCTCGTGATCCCAGCCATGATTTATGAACTCGTACGCACTCCAATTAACTTCCGGGAACTCTTCAGTTATCCGTTTAAGCAGTACATTTGGATCATTCGTCTCTAAATCTCTAACCGATGGCATGCTGTAATAATATCATCCCACCTCTGTAAAATACATCGAAATGAGTTTTAGAACCTAACAAAATTCTAAATTTATTGATCAGATATAAGCATAAGTCCTCCGAAGAGGACGGTAGTATCACTTGGCTGTGGGCCGAAAAAGGCCTACCCTTTTCATCTGTTGTTTCCTGCAATTTGGTTGCGGGGGCAGGACTATAGCTTCGAGCCGAGGTGGCTTTGTTTTTTAGTTACTCGCCACCTCGGTCTCGTCATATATCCTCACTGACCGTTCGGATATCGAACCTTTCTGGCTCGAATCTGGCACAGAACCAAAATAAAACACCCGCTTTTCAGCGAGTGCCTTATTTTGGTTGCGGGGGCAGGACTCGAACCTGCGACCTCATGGTTATGAGCCATGCGAGCTGCCGCTGCTCCACCCCGCGTCGTCGCAATCCTCTATGGAAGCTAGGAAGGCCGAGTCACAAAACAAGTTTGCTGACTCACCCTACCTAGCTTACCGTGGTCGCTCCTCTCAATTTTCTAAACAGTCGCTTTGCTCCTTGGTTTAGAAAATTGGCGGGCCGCAAACAAAAGATTGCATTCTTCCTTAGCCGTAGTGAGTGAATACTCCTAAAGAAATTAACTTGAGTATCTTACCAAACAGAGGTGGATATGTCAAACCTCCCCAGTGCGGTGGAAAAAGAAGTCCATCCAGTCCTCAAAATTTTGCTGCCAGAATGGTTTATGCTTAGCAGGCGGGTTTGTCTCTGCCTCACTGGGCATGGAAACAGTGTGGGCGAGCGCGACATCTTTCGGCACCAGCAGCACTGTTTCACCTGGGGTGGCCAGGCCGAAATTCTGCCGGGCGGTTACCTCTAGGTATTGGCTCGTCGTGTAGTAGGCATTCTGCAGCCGCTGGTTGCTATTCTGCAGCTTCATGACCTCAATCTGCTGCGAGAGCTGCCCTACTTCCTGCTGTAAACGGTAATTGGTCTGGATAGCTTTGGCGCCGCTCCAGCTGATGAGCAGCACTAGCACCACGAAAGCCAGCGAGCCGACGCTGCGGACATCGCGCATAGTGAGCAGATAGGCTTTCGCCCGCTCTTCGTATGCCCGCCAGGTATCACTGATTTTTGTTTTCATGGTGACAGCTACTAGTATAACACCGCCGTATAGGTGGGCGGGGGATTCTACCCTACGACAAACATGTTTATCTCGTCAACATTTCGTGGTGGGGGCGGTAGGATTTGAACCTACGACCAATCAGTTATGAGCCGACTGCTCTAACCACTGAGCTACGCC
>CAYWOA010000058.1:0-5636 GCA_964459795.1 uncultured Candidatus Saccharibacteria bacterium
TTGTACACAAGTATCAGCTGAAGCCTATCATAAATCAGAGAGCGTATAAGGAATACCATTTTGCCAGGTATTTCCAGACCAAGAACCGCCCCAACCAGTAGGATAAGCAGTATTAAAAAGGATCAAACTAAAGTTGGCGTAATAAACGGGCGAGTTCATCCCGCAGCTCGTATTGTATTTCGTACCCCAGACATTATTAGTGACAGCAAAACGAGTGTTAGGCTCTTCACCTGGTGGCGTATAGCCAAAATAGGCGCAGTAGTAAGCGCGGGTATTGATTAGGTTTTGTGTGATAAGAAAATTATCGTTAGGCCCGTTTTCTGGATAAAAGGACATTGCCGATGAAGCATTTTCAGCGCCGTTATCCAGTACATTATGCCTTATAGTTACATTTTGAGCACCACCACTGGAATTAATCGCAGTCGAATGCTGCCAGTCAGCCCCCGTGCCATGCGGATCAGGATTGCAATCCGTCAACAAGACGCTGTCTTCTACCGTCATACCATCGCCAACGCCAATGCCTGAACGCGTATTGTGAAAGTATACTCTTGTTAAACGAGCGTTAGTGGTATTCGGTGAGAATAAGGGGCGCGTTAGTAAAGACGGATCGCCTGACGTACAGCTACTTGGTATAGTAGTTGACATTACTTCAGTGTCTTCCAGCACAAAGCCGGATACGCTGCCAAGATTGATGCCATACGTAGTCGAACTTTCAGGTCCGCCGGCGCACCGTACGCGTGATTTTTTTATGGTAACGTTATTAGCACTAACGCTCAGACAGCCAATATCTTTGCCATCTATAACAGTTCCTGCTGTCGTTATTGTCGTTGGCCCTGTATACGCTGTCAATGTTACCCCTGTATGTTGCCACCCCGTACAATTAGTATCCGGAAACGCTGGATATGCCGGGCAGCCATTCGTAGCTGACGAACCACTTCCAAACTTCACCGCACTCCCGCCGGAAGCTCTCGTACTGCTGACAATACTGGCCCCGCTCATTGTTCCTGACTCTGCCTCCACGCCAGCAGCGGGAGTTGCTGCTCTGGTACTGATGACTAGTGCGGTGCAGACCAGTGCAAAAATACCGATAATAAACGCCCTCCGGGCATAGACATTTCGGCGAAGTAGCATGGCCTTGCGTTTCAGTCTCTCAATCACAGTAGTATACCACTATAGCGTAAGTGGCTTGGCATGGGAAGAAGCCGGGGCAAAGTATTGTACATAGCGTCTATATCTGTTAGAATGACTCTTACGAACATCAAATTCGAGCTGGTGAGTGTGAGAAATCAGATTCATCTTGGCGGCAGAGGAGATGGTTCTCGCTCTATTTGGGCGAGACTCTCTTCCGAATATAACCGAGGTAATTCCTCAGAAAGGGCTGTGAGTGCCTACTATCAACCAACTGGTGCGCAAACCGCGTAAGAAAGTGACAACCAAGACGAAGTCACCCGCGCTGATGCGTGTCACCAATAACCTAAAAACCAAGAACTACGAGAAGCCAGCGCCGTTCAAGCGCGGTGTCTGCGTAAAAGTTACGACCAAAACACCGAAGAAGCCAAACTCAGCTCTCCGCAAAGTCGCGCGCGTACGTCTCGGTAATGGCCATGAAGTCTGGGCCTATATCGGCGGCGAAGGCCACAACCTGCAGGAGCACGCAGTCGTGCTTGTGCGCGGTGGCCGGGTGAAGGATCTGCCGGGTGTACGCTACCACATTGTGCGTGGTGCGCTCGACCTTCAGGGCGTGCAGAACCGCAAACAAGGCCGCAGTAAATATGGCGCCAAGAAGGAGAGCAAGTAATGAGTAGGGTTAAAAATTGTCCTACGACGCCGGAGTCTCTGGGTATATCGCCAGACAAAAAACCTATACTCTGCGCTCTCGTTTGCCCAGAATTTCCTGGTCTTAAATGTCCACTCGAAACAATTAATGAGTTGCGAGAGGAAACGCGGCCCGACAGTACGCTTGAGGAAGCGGTGGGCCTTGTCATGAGAGCGCCAGTGGTTGTTCAGGCCATAACCGAGGAGGGAATAAAATAATGCCGAGGAAAGTTACCGCATCTCTCGTCCGAGACATCCCAGCTGACCGTGTATATGGCAGCGTACAAGTGCAGCGGCTTATCAATCGTGTCATGCGCGATGGCAAGAAGCAAGTTGCCGAGCGTCTCGTGTACACCGGTATGGAAACTGCCGCCAAGAAGCTCAAGGTAGATAACCCGCTCGATGTTTTCGAGCAGGCTTTTGGCAATATTCGCCCGAACCTCGAGACTCGTTCTCGCCGCGTCGGCGGAGCAAACTATCAGATTCCATTTGAGGTCAAAGGCCAGCGTCAGAACCACCTCACCACGATGTGGTTCGTACAGGCTGCCCGCGCCCGCAAGGGCATGAGTATGGCTGATCGTATCGCCGCAGAGCTCATGGACGCCTACAATAACCAAGGTGCGGCTGTGAAGAAACGTGAAGATACGCATCGCATGGCCGAGGCTAACCGAGCGTTCGCTCATTTTGCCAGGGGCTAACTCCTGGCAGGGTCATGAGGCATGAGACATGAGACATGAAAACCCCAAAATCACAGATTTTAAAGACCTTGTAGCATGGCAAAAAGCTCACCGACTCGCAGTGGACATTTACAAATCAACCGAATCTTTTCCAAAATCTGAGCAATTCGGGCTGACGAACCAAATCCGCCGAGCGATTGTCTCTGTTGGGTCGAATGTTGCCGAAGGCTTTGGCCGTCGCACAAAAGCCGACAGAGTCCATTTCTATGATGTAGCGAGGGCGTCGTTGCACGAAGTGCAAGCTCAACTGCTCATTGCAAGGGATGTGGGCTACCTCGGCGCTGATGCGTATGCGAATATCGAGGAAAAGACTGTCGAATGTCACAAGATATTAACTGGACTCATTAATAAAACCAATTCTTGACTCATGACTCATAACTCATGGTTCTAGAACGTAGCGACCGAAGGGAGCGAAGCGAAAAATGGCGCAAACGAAAGTAGAAATGAAAAATATCCGCAATATGGGCATCATTGCCCACATCGACGCGGGTAAGACCACGACGACTGAGGGCATCCTCTATCGTACGGGTCTGAAGCACAAAATCGGTGCGGTTCACGAAGGTGAGACAACGACCGACTGGATGGCGCAGGAGCGCGAGCGTGGTATCACCATCGTCTCCGCTGCAGTGACCTGCTTCTGGAAGGGTAAGCAGATCAACATCATCGATACGCCGGGTCACATCGACTTCACTGCCGAGGTGGAGCGTAGCTTGCGTGTGCTTGATGGTGCCTGCGTCGTCTTCGACGGCAAGATGGGCGTCGAAAGTCAGTCTGAGACCGTCTGGCGTCAGGCTGACAAATACGGTGTTCCGCGTATCTGTTTCATCAATAAGATCAATCAGACCGGCGGCGACTTCTATAAGAGTCTTGAGAGTATCCATAATCGCCTCAGCAAGCGCGCCTTCCCGGTGCATTTGCCAATCGGTTTCGAACAGTCCATAAACGGCATTGTCGACCTCGTAGCCATGAAGGCCTACACCTACACCGAGTTCCATGATCATGAACTGGTTGAGGCTGAGATTCCGGCTGACATGATGGACCAGGTGAAGAAATATCGCAGTCTGCTTGTCGAAAACGCAGTGGCTGAAGACGAAGCTATGCTCGAAAAGTACTTCGAAGTTGGCGAAGAAGGCCTGAGCGTCGAGGAAATCCAGCAAGCGATCCGCAGCGCTGTCCTGACCGGCAAGTTCTTTGCCGTGACTGGCGGCGACGGCCGCGGCGTTATCGTCGAGAAGGTGCTTGATATGGTGGTTGACTATCTGCCAGCACCAGACGACCGCGCCAACAACTGGGGCGTTCATCCCAAAACCGGAGAAGAAATCGAGCGAAAGCACGCCGTGAGCGACCCGTTCAGCGCCCTGGCGTTCAAAATCACCAGTGACCCGTTCGTGGGTAAACTAGCCTACTTCCGCGTGTATTCTGGCAAAATTACCGCCGGCTCGTATGTGCTAAATAGCTCCACTGGTGAGAAAGAGCGCGTCGGCCGTATCGTCCGCTTGCATGCCGATAAGCGTGAGGATGTCACAGAGGTCGATGCCGGTGACATCGCTGCCATTGTTGGCCTCAAGGGTACTACTACTGGCAATACGCTGTGCGACCCGAGCCACCCGATCGTGCTCGAGAACATCACCTTCCCAGAGCCGCCGGTGTCTATCGCCATCGAGCCGAAGACCAAAGCTGATCAGGAGAAAATGAGCCTGGCGCTCCAGCGCCTCGCCGAGGAAGACCCGACGTTCCGCGTGCGTGTTGACGACGAAACCGGCCAGACCATTATCTCAGGTATGGGTGAGCTGCACCTCGAGATCCTCGTCGATCGCATGAAGCGCGAATTTAATGTTGAAGCGAACATCGGTCAGCCGCAGGTTGCCTACCGCGAAACCATCCGCAAAGACGCTGTCGAAGCCCAGGGCAAGTTTGTCCGTCAGTCTGGTGGCCGCGGTCAGTACGGCGACGTCTGGCTGCGCCTCAGCCAGAATGAGGCCGGTGCTGGTTTCGAGTTCATCAATAGTATCAAGGGTGGTGTGGTACCGAGTGAGTACATTCCGGCAGTCCGCAAAGGTATCGAGGAAGCTATGTCCAACGGTGTCATCGCCGGCTATCCGGTAGTGGATATCAAGGTCGAGCTGTACGATGGCAGCTACCACGAAGTCGACTCCAGCGAAATGGCCTTTAGTATTGCTGGTAGTATGGGCTTCCAGGATGGCTTCAAAAAAGCCGGCCCAGTTCTGCTCGAGCCCGTCATGAAAGTCGTCGTTGTCACCCCAGAAGAGTTCATGGGCGATGTCATTGGCGACCTGAATAGCAAACGCGGCCGCATCGAGTCGATGGAAGACCTGACTACTGGCATCAAGGAAATCACTGCCTTCGTCCCACTCGGCGAAATGTTCGGCTACACGACAAACCTGCGCTCCATGAGCCAGGGCCGCGCCAGCTCGAGCATGGAGCTCGATCACTACGCCGACGTGCCGAATAACGTTGCTGAGGCCATCATCGCTAAAAACGGCAAATAACCATGGATTTACAAGGCGTAGCTGCGGACGTGGCGCACAGGTATCAGTGCGGCGCGCGTCGCCTGGATCAGCAGACTGAGCATGTCTTGTCTAGGGAGGTGGGGCCTGCCTCGGCCGAGTACATCGGGATGCTAAGTGTAGCTAAGGTTACTCGAAAATTTGTGTACGGCACCGTCCTCAGGGCGCTGGTACGACTTGACCCCGAGCTCCTCCCGCCGGACCTTGCATCGCCCCATTTGACGACAAATCAGCTGGCTGACGCGGTGCTTGACCGCAGATTACCGGGCCGATAGTAGTTGTTCGGCGGCTTTACAAATAGTTGTTGACTCTCTATACTTGTCCCTGTATCTCGCGTGAGGGCATTGCTGTGGTATATAACGTGCCAGGCAATATGGACCGCGTGAACACCTAATCAACTTAACAACCTAATATACTAAGAAAGGATTTCGCTGGCTCTTCCGATTAAGGGAAAGAGCAGCCAGAGCGAAAATCACACTTTTCGCCCTGCGCGATGAGGGAAACCGTAGGTGTCCCCCATAAGCGAAGCGCTATTTTATGGCAGGAACATTTGACC
>CAYWOA010000059.1:0-5488 GCA_964459795.1 uncultured Candidatus Saccharibacteria bacterium
TGCCAAGTTGACGACATCACTCCAGCTCATATGGGCAGTGATCGACACAATAATGATGGGAAACAGTAGCCGCATACCAAATATGGCAATGACGACGCCGACCGTCAGGAACAGCTGCTGCCAGAACGGGCTGAGCCGCTCGAGCACCTTGGCATTGATGATGGCATTGTCGAAGCTGAATGTGATCTCGATGACTACGAGTACCAGCACGACTGATAGCGCTGCGGCGCCCATTCCGAACGCAATCCCGAGCAATGTCAGAATGGTCGCCACCCCAGAGAAGGCAAAGATACGCATACCCGAGCTGGGATGAAAATGTCGTTTCACGTTGCGACTAGTATAGCAAACAGCGCAATCCACCCCTAGAACTGTTTGACTTTTTTACTATATTTTGCTATAATATATTCTGACACTCACTGAGTGGGGTCAAGGGGTTATCTATGTCTCTCAACCGTACGAAGCGGCACGCATCACGGCGTGTCTTTTTTTATCCTTCGCGCTACAGTCGTCTGCAGCGGTTCGTTGCTGTAGTTCTCGTACTGGCCGTATATGGTAACCTTGGTCGCCTGGCCGTCATGCAATCTACATACCCTATCGCAAGCCCTCGTGTTGCTGCCGCCTACATGGCACAGCCAGCTACGAATACCGATTCCGATGCGGCGGACAAGACGACCGCTGCGGTATCTGGCGGTACGGAACAGACATCGACTGCGACGCGGCATATCGACACCCCACAAGCCTGCACTGGCACACGTTTTGCCCAACCAACTACGCTCGCCGGCGCGACACTGCCCGCTGGGCTGACACGGGTCGTCGATGGGCCTGTCTATTACCAAGTGTACGGCAGTAGCCTTGGCGCGCTGCGCAGTGCGCTCGATAGCTGTCCGCTGCGCAAGGCCATCGGGCCGTACCACGCTGTCACTGCATATCAGTTAACTTGGTCATATAGCACCACCGTCGATAGCGGCGTCTGCAAACTTACGAGCATCCGAGTCGGCGCGCACATCGGCCAATATTTACCTCGTTTTACACCGACGGCTAGCACGCCGCAGTCCGTGGCTGCCGCCTGGAAAACCTACGCAGCGAACCTAAAGCAGCACGAGGACGGCCACATCGCCATCGATATCGACTACGCCCAGCGCCTACTCACCGCACTACAGAGCCTCCGTGTAACTGACTGCGGCAACATCGGGCAACAGGCCCAAACCATCACCGATAGTTATGTCGCTCTGCTCAATGGCGCCAATGAGCTCTACGATAGTCGCACCAACCACGGCGCCACCCAGGGTGCAGTATTATAAACAGATGACTACTGATTGTGTCTGCTAACGTTTGTGCGGGAGAGCTACTTCTGGCGTTTGCGTTTAGTGGGGTCAAGTTCACGCTTTCTAAGACGCAGGTTTTTCGGTGTGACCTCCAGCAGCTCGTCATTCTCGATGAAGTCCAGGCACTGCTCGAGACTTAGGATGGTTGGCGGCGTCAGCTGCACCGTGCCATCGGATGATTTGCTGCGCATATTTGTCAGGTGCTTGGTCTTGCAGACATTCATCTCCAGATCTTCCTGACGCGTGTAGAGTCCGACGATTTGGCCGGCATAGACATCCTGTGCCGGACCGATGAAAAGCGTGCCACGCTCCTCGGCCATTTCGAGTGCGTACGGCGTTGTGGCCCCAGTTTCAAACGCAATCAAAACCCCGTTCCGCAGCTGCTGCAGCGGCGCACCGACCGGCTGATAGCCAGTGACGAGGCTATTCATGACGATTGTACCTTTGGTGTTCGTGAGCAAAATATTGCGCATGCCCAGCAGCGCACGGGTCGGCATCTCGTAGATAAGTTTCGTCACGCCTTTGGGGCTTGCGAATTGCTCCTTGAGTGTAGCGCGGCGCTGACCAAGTTCCATCTGGACAGTACCGACGTGCTCGGCCGGAATTTCGATGATGACTTCTTCGACCGGCTCAACCTCTCCCCCGTTTTCTTCGTGTGTCACGACCTGCGGGCGACCAACTTCAAATTCGTAGCCTTCGCGGCGCATAGTTTCAATGAGTACTCCCAGGTGCAGTTCACCGCGGCCAGCGACCGTGAAGCCAATGCCATCGTCTGTGACTTGCAGGCCGACGTTGGTCTCAAGTTCTTTATGCAGGCGTTCGGCTATCTGCCGTGAAGTGTTAAATTCGCCCTCACGACCCTTGAATGGGCTGGTATTGGGGCCCAGATAGACACGTAGCGTGGGCGCCTCGACTTCGATAGTGGGCAGCGCTTCTGGATTATCGACATCGGCGATAGTCTCGCCAATTTGCGCCTCATTGACACCGGTCAGCTGCACGATATCACCGGCCACGCCGCTACTGACTTCAAACTTGCTGACACCCTGGCTCATGAATACCAGCTCAATCTTGGCCTTCACTATCGAGCCATCTTTACGGCACAGCGCCACGGCCTGACCGGGTGCTACCGTGCCACGAGTGATACGGCCAATGGCGTATTTGCCCTTGTAATTATCCCAGGCAAGCGAAGTAACGAGCATCTGAAATGGCTGCCCAAGTTCAACTTGCGGCGGCGGTAGCTTGTCGATGATGGCATCGAAAATCGGTGACAGATCGGCCGAAGCAGCGACGTCAGTCGGAACCGACGCCCATGTTTTGCCCTCGCGTCCGATCGCATAGTACACCGGATAGTGCAGCTGATCCTCATGGACGGCAAGCTCAAGAAATAGATCAGCCAACTCATCTTCGACCTCGGCGATACGGCTGCCAAGCTTGTCGATTTTATTGATAACAACGATTGGTCGTAGTTCGGCCTCCAGCGCCTTTTCGAGCACGAATTTGGTCTGCGGCATAGGGCCTTCCTGGGCATCGACGATCAAGAGGCAGCCGTCGGCCATGTTGAGTGTGCGCTCCACCTCACCACTGAAATCGGCGTGACCGGGCGTATCAATGATATTGATACGATAGTCGCCGTGCTGGACGGCCGTGACTTTGGCGGTAATAGTGATGCCACGTTCGCGTTCCTGGTCACCGCTATCCATGATGAGCTCTTGGCTCATTTCAGCCTGGTTATCGCGGAACGTATGCGACTGCTTGAGCAGACCATCGACCAGTGTAGTTTTCCCATGATCCACATGAGCGATAATCGCGATATTTCGTATCTTACTTGGATCTTGTGCCATAAAATAAAGCGCTCGCCGGTTGTCAAGCGCCCCTTCTTGGTGGAAATTATACCATATTATACACGTCTACCAAAACCGCTTTGCGGACAGGGGCCAGGGTACAGTATACTGAGGTACATCGTGGGAGATATCGTACTTATCCTGGAAATAGCCGCCCTCGTTGGCATATCGGCGCTATGTTCGGGGCTCAATATTGCCTTCATGGCGCTTGACCTGGCAACGCTGAAGCGCAAAGCCAAATTGGGTGACAAACAAGCCAAAAAAGTACTGCCGCTCAGGCGTAATAGCCACCTGACACTGTCTGCTATCTTGCTCACCAATGTCGGGGCCGTTTCGGCCACATCACTCGTGCTCGAACACCATTTCTACGGGCTTATCGCCGGTCTCATCACCACCCTGCTCATCGTCGTTTTCGGCGAAATATTGCCCCAGGCCTTCTTTGTCAGGCGGGCGCTTCCATTCGTCAGCACACTCGTGCCGGCGCTTAAATTCATGATCGTCTTCACATATCCCGTATCAAAGCCTCTGCAGCTGCTGCTTGACAAGGTACTATCGCGCGAGCAAACACCACTGCAGAGCCGTCACGAACTCGGTATCATGATTGCCGAACACATCGGCGCCAAGGAAAGTGAGCTGGACGATGACGAAGTCGAGATCATCCGCGGCGCATTGCAGTTGAGCGAGAAAAAGGTCGCGAGCATCATGACACCGATCGACAAAGTCTACTGGCTAATACCGAATGTACAGATTGACGACAGCCGGATCGATGAAATCAAGGCGAGTGGTCACAGCCGCATCCCGGTATTCAATAGCGCCAAGACGATCTGTTTTGGCATCTTGCTCGTAAGAGAGCTGGTCGACTACGATTTCGATAATTCACCGCCGCGGGTTGACGATTTGCAACTGTACCCAGTCGAAACTGTCGGCAGCGGCACCGCCCTCGATACTATGTTCCGCAAATTCATCGCCGCTCACACCCAGCTCATCCCGATTGAGAAAGACGATCAGATCATCGGCATCGTGACCATCGAAGACCTCGTCGAAGAGATCGTCGGCCACGAGATAGAAGATGAAACAGACATCAAACGGTAATCGTTTTGCGAACAGCACAATAGTATGTCTAGGTGTTGTGATATATATCACACTACGTTGCAAAAACTACTACACATTTTGACCTCTGGCTTTTTCCGTTTTGCTCGAATTTTTGCTTGACTCGAAAAAAGCTTATGTCGTAGCCTAGTCGCTACGTGTCCGGAACTCGTCGTAGGTGGAGTTTTTATGGCACCAGTAGTCTTTCCCGGCTCATATAGCAATTTCAACCGGGAGTACTTAGGGCTATGCTAAGGAGGGAAATTATGCGTAAATCCGCACTTGTGGCGGCCGCTATTGTGGCTGTGATGTGTGCTGCCGGCACACCGAGCGTCCATGCTCAAGACCTCGGCACAACCAAACAAACCGACTTCGTCGGCAAAGTCTTACTCGCAGATAACAACGCGACCACGGCCTCAGATGACAAAACTGCAGCCGCGCAGACAGAGACTAATAACAATGCCGAACCAAAAGCAGCAGAAGCCACGCCAGCACCCACTCCAGTCATGGTAACGGTGCAGTCTGGCGACAGCCTGAGCAGCATTGCGGCAGCGCACGCTACCACGTGGGTTCGCCTGTACGACGCCAATGCGTCCGTCGCCAACCCAAACATCATCAATCCAGGTCAGCAGCTTCGTATCCCTGATGCCAGCGAACAGCTTGCTAGCCGCCCATTGCCACAGGCAGCGCCCGCAGCAGCGGCAACCACATCGATCTCGTCTACAACGACATATCGTCGGGCAAGCACCGCGCCAGCGACAAGCTACCCGACTGACCCGAACGCTGCAAAAGCATATATTTACTCGCGCGAGAGTGGGAACAATCCAAACGCGACGAACCCAAGCGGTTGCTACGGGCTTGGCCAGGACTGTAATGGCCGCGTTCGGGCTGCTTGCGGCGCCAATTACGCATGTCAGGACGCGTACTTTACGAGCTACGCTATGGGTCGCTACGGTAGCTGGGAAGCAGCGCTCGCCTTTTGGCGCACTCACGGCTGGTGGTAGTAACCCATAAGGGAACCGAAATAGGTTCCCTTATCGCGCGGGGCGGCGGAATGAATCCGCCGTCTCCGGCTGCTCCTTCCTGGTAGTTGTAATAACATGCCCGAAATTAATCCGGACATGTTATTTTGGTTTTGATTTCATTAGCCTTTCGGTTTACGGTTTACAGCAGAACCCCCGACCTCGCACAGGACGACACAGCTACGGTATACTAATACATATGGATGTGAGG
>CAYWOA010000060.1:0-5336 GCA_964459795.1 uncultured Candidatus Saccharibacteria bacterium
GCTGAGTAGCAAAACGATTTACAATATGTTATACTACTTTAAAATAGGGGCTTGTGGCTGCCTAATATAGCGACGCGGAGTGTGCCAGGCTGGATAGTACGGAAATGAAGATCATCGATAACTCTGTCGCCAAATTGACGTGGTATGAACAGCGCTTACTCTCTGCACCTGGTCAACCGTTCCTTGAGTTGCCGGACATGGGTGAGTATCAGCCGATTTACGATGGTCTTGTCGCCAGACGTTATGAGCTTGCAGACATCTCGTGGCTTTCCAAGGGATGGCTAGGTCCGCTCATCGAGGCAGTAAGAACAGATTTTGCTATACAGACAATCGAAAATATGCAGCGTACGATACGAGCAGCCGGTCTACCGAGCTACCTCCAAGAGGAACGCTGGGATATTTAGAGAGCCTGAATCAGTGTCGCTGTCCAGGTTTTGCGACTGATTACACCTTGCACGCGCATTTGGCTTATAGAAAACTGCGAGTCTCAGCGATGACCGGTGCGCCGTAGGCGTATTCACTGAGGATAGCACTGACCTCGCGGACGAGTTTAGGCAGGGCCACCTGCTCTTTGTCACTGAATTTCTGGAGAACAAAGTCGGCTGAGTCTATCTGTTTCGGCACTTTGGGCCCGATGCCGATACGGACGCGGCCGTAGTCCTCGCTGCCCAGCTGGTTGCTGACTGATTTCACGCCATTATGACCGGCACTGCTGCCGCCTGTGCGCAGTCGAATTTGGCCGAACTCGATATCAACTTCGTCGTGGACGACGATGATATTCTCGAGCTGGATTTTGTAGAAATGAGCGGCCGCCTGCACTGCTTCGCCGCTGAGATTCATGAAAGTCTGGGGCTTACAAAGAATGATACGGCTATCATTCATCGTTGCTTGGGCGATATGGCACTTCAGGTCCTTTTTGTGCATCCACGGCTCAAACTGGTTTTTGCTCGCAAATGTATCAAGGCACGCGAAACCGATGTTGTGCCGCGTGCTATCGTATTCGTCACCAGGGTTACCAAGTCCGACGATCAGCAGTGTTTTATTCATGCCATAGCTCGTGAAGCTGATGCGACTGCCAATTTCCGGTCGTTTCACGAAAAGTGCCATCAGGCGTCGCCCCAAACAGCTCTAAATGACAAATGACAAATGACAAATGACAAATGTGCTAGCTGCATGCCCTCATACTACATGCTATTCGCCATCTACGGCAACTACTTCGTGCGTGGGGTTTTATTGCGGATGATTTTACGTTGGACGGCGGAACGTTCGGTTTTGGTTGGGCTGTTGCCGTGCTTATGGCGGTCGGACTTCTCGATAAACCAAAGCTGCACCGCAGTACCTTCGAAACCAAACTGGGCCCGTAGCTCGCGCTCCATGTAGCGCCGGTAGCTCCAGTGCAAGAAGCGCGTATGACTGCCAAAGATTTTGAAGGCTGGCGTGGGGTTGTCATCTTCTTGCACCATGTAGTTCAGCTTGGGCGCCCGGTTCTTAAGCCCTGCCGGAGGGTGTTTGCCGATGACGCCGCCGAGCCAGACATTGAGCGCACTGGTGCTGATATGAGTCTGGCGCCGTTCGGTGATAGACAGCACTAGGTCGAAGATTTTTGTGACATTCTGTCCGGTAACCGAGCTGGTAAAAATCAGTGGAGCCCAGGCGACGAACGCGAAAGCATCTGCGATGTGTGGCGCCAACGCATCGCGCGTATAGGCATCTTTGCCCTCGACGCTGTCCCATTTGCTAACGACGAGCACGAGTCCCTTGCCTGCCTCTTCAATCATGCCAGCGATTTTCTGGTCGAGCCCGGTTGAGAGCTCGTTTACGTCCATGAGGAGCAGGCAGACATCGGCTTGCTCGATGGCGGCGAGGCTGCGAATAACACTAAAATGCTCAATCCCTCGCCCAATCTTGCCACTGCGACGGATGCCAGCCGTGTCCATAAGCTCGATTTCGCGGCCGTTGTACCGGACGGAAGTACGATTGACGTCGCGTGTGGTGCCTGCACGGTCGGCAACGATGGCTTGCTGCTTTTTAGCGAGCGTGTTGAAGAGCGCGCTTTTGCCGACATTTGGCCTACCTAGGAGCGCCACACGGATACGATCACCGCTCTCTTGCACGGTCATTTTGGGAATGTGGGCCACCAGGTCGTTCAGCAGCTCTGCAATACCTCTATGCTGTGTCGTGGAGGTCGGGAAAATTGCTCGTATGCCGAGTCGGTTGAAGCCTTCGAGATCGTGCCCACGCGCTTTATCTACTTTGTTGATGATAAGCACGGTGATCTTGCCGCTCTTCAGCGCCATTTTAGCGACTCTCCGGTCTTCCTCAGTCAGGGGCACGTTTGCTTCGACGACAACCCAAATGATATCGGCGCTGTCGGCCGCTTGCGTGATTTGCTCCTGGATGGTGAACTCGAAGTCGTCCTCAGGCGTCTTCATGCCGGCAGTGTCAACGAGCCAGAACTGACTTCCCTGCCACTCTGCTTTGGTGGCGACGGAGTCACGGGTGGTACCCGGCTCGTTCGCGACGATGGCCTCGCGCCGCTGCAGGACGGCATTAAACAGGCTGCTTTTGCCCACGTTGGCACGCCCTACGATAGCGACGATCGGTAGCTTCTTACTCATTGCTATGCAGTATACCACCTCTGTTAGATATTGACAAATATATATAAATGATATAGAATACCTGTAAGTATTATGAGTATGTCAAACATGGGCCCTGGTACTGGGGTGAGTATGACGAATTCCGGAGAGTCTGTTCCCGCGGGTATTGATAGCATTACCACGGGCTATGATCGGTATGTCGAAGACGAGCAGGCTGCGTACGGGGCGTTCCACTCCCTTGTGCGCCATTTAGCGCGCACTCGCCCTGGAGAAACCGTCTATAACTATAGCATTGATACGAGTGGCCCGGAGCTGAAAGAGGACGGACCAGAGCAGCCCGCGTCGTATGTCGAAAGTGTCGTATGCCCACCAGTTGAGCTCGGGGATAATCGCTACGGTGTACTTGTAGAGACCAGGCTTCGTCGAGGCGAAGATAGTCGGATTCTGTCCACTACACCGGCGCTATATGTTATTGATGAGACAGACTTACCCGTATCTAATGATGTCTTTTCTCTTGGAGAGGTTGCAACTTGGTGGAGCGTTCGGGAAGAGTGGAGCTCGACAGGCCAAATAATTGGTGGACCGGTTGCCAAAAATTTCTTTACCGACCCGCTGTCAGCAGGGCTTGCCGAGATGAATTCCGGCGAAATTGATGGCACCTGGCAAGAGCAGAAACAATACAGACAGCTTTTAGCAGAGATGAGCGTCGCTGCGGGGTTACCGGCAGCCTGAGCTGGGCCTATTCATTGACGACATCTCCAGTGTTTAGGTTAGACTAGTGGGTGACTACAGCTGTTGAATTTTCCCCGGCATAAGTCCGGCTAGCGCATATGGCCCAAATTGAGTGCGATGTAACGCTCGCACTTTGTAGCCGAGGGCGGCGAAGGTGCGCCGGATCTGGCGGTTGCGCCCCTCGTGCATGGTCACAAGGAGGGGCTCGCCCCTCCGCTGCGGTGATGAAATGAATTCATCACCTTGCCCCTCCCCCTGAAGCTCGGCTTTCGCCTCGTGCTGCGCGGCAGGAGTGTCAATTTTTTCAATCATGAATTGGCTGAGGCCGTCTTCGAGCATGACGCCGTGGTCGGTTATTATCTGTTGATGGAGGGGTTGCAGCGGCTTATCGAGCCTGACTTCATACATTTTTGTTTTTTGGTATCGTGGGTGTGTTAGCTCGTTGGCTAAATCGCCGTCATCGGTGAGCAGCAGAAGCCCCGAAGAGTCTTTATCGAGTCGCCCGACTGGCTGCAGGTGACGGTACTCGCGCGGTAACAGATTGAAGACAGTCTGGCTGCCCTGCCCGTTGCGCGAGCAGACATAGCCGACAGGTTTATTGAGAATAATGGTCATATGTAGAGGGCGCGGATTGACTACCTTGCCGTCGAGCTTAACGACATCGCCCGATGTTACGACATCGCCCTGGCTAGCCACGCTGCCACTGAGCGTTACTCTACCCTCAGCGATGGCAGCATCGGCTGTTCGCCGGCTTAGAGCCGTGCCGCTGGCAATATATTTATTGAGGCGCATAGCTCCCCTATCGTAGCATGTTTTCTAGAGCGCGATGCTGTTGGGGTCGATATCAGATGTGGGCTCGGGGTTGGCCGGTACCGTAGCGGTGGCTACTATCGGTTGCGGCGTTGTCGTCCCGCTCGCTTTGGCAGCTTCCTTCGCAAGCAGGTCTTCGAGATTCGGTCCTGCCGTGATGTCATTGATTGGTTCTATAACTTTTTTACCGGCAACTTCGACGTGATCATCTGTCTCCTCGGCTGGCTCTGCCATGGTCCTGGCTTCGGGTACGACAGCGGTCGCTGCTGGTGCTGCTACGGCCACGGGGGCTGCTATCGGCTCGGTGGCCTCAGCGACAGGGATTGCCTTTTGGCTTGGTGGCAAAACTGGCTCTGGGGCCTGGTCGGCAGCGGCTTGGAGCTCGTCAACTGCCTCGGTGAGTGCTTCGTCATTGGCAGCGTCTGCTGCTGCCTCTGGTGATAGTATGGACGGCGTCTGGACTCCTGGTGTGAAAGAGCTGACCTGCGACTCAACGATGGCTGCCTCGGTCGCCGCTGGTTGGGCCGCCGCCGCTACGTCAGCTGGATCGGGCATGACGGCAGCCGGCACATCGGTCGTCGTCGGAGCAGCCTGCGCGACAGGTGGCGTTATCGGAGCAGGTTGTGGATCAACTTGTGCTACCGGAGGAGCAATCGGATCTGGGTCGGTGACGGTGACTACTGGCACTGCGGTACTCGGATCAGGACTGGGCACAGGCGATGGCACGGACGCTGGCTCGACTACTGGCGGGGTGGGCGCTGGTACTGACGGCTGATTCATTGCCACGGGAGTTGGAGGCTGAGGCTGAGCCGGTGCTTCCGTAGTTGTTGTCGGTTCGCTCACCGGTGTTGCCGGAGCAGCCGCTTTGCCTTCCAGTAAGTCTTTGGCCGAATTCACGATGTCTTCGAGGGTCACCTGAGATTTGACAAGGTACTTGTCGGCGCCGAGCTTACCGGCACGCGCCTGGTCCTCAGCCTGACCGAGCGCGGTGAGCATAATAACTTTGGTGTCACGAAGTTCGTCGGTGTTGCGCAGAATGTCCAGCATCTCAAAGCCGCTGATACGCGGCATCATGACATCTGAAATAATCAGGTCCGGGTGGTGCTGCTTGGCGACAACGAGTGCTTCCTCGCCGTTCTGTGCGGTGACGATGTCATAGCCCTCTGCCGTCAGGCGCGCTTCATAAATTTCTCGTAA
>CAYWOA010000061.1:0-5061 GCA_964459795.1 uncultured Candidatus Saccharibacteria bacterium
CCGAGCGAGTCGCCATAGAGAATGCCAATCTTACCTGCATGCCGCTTGAGTAGTTTTTGAGTTTTTTATCCATAAATTCCTCGAGTTCGGCAAACGACACGATATCATCATACATTACCTCAATTTCTTTCCGCGAGAACCCAAGCATTGCTCCGTTTAGGAATACGTTTTCTCTCCCTGTTAATTCAGGATTAAATCCTACCCCTAACTCAATGAATGGGACTAATTTACCTCTAGTATAAACATGCCCGGATGTCGGCTGGTAAATACTAGCCAGGATTTTGAGTAGCGTGCTTTTGCCTGAACCGTTGCGCCCGACAATGCCGAAAAATTCACCCTTTTTGACTTCAAATGATATATCCCGCAGAGCATGCTGTGTCCCTTGTGTCTTGGTAATTTTGCGTTTCAGCGCACCGGTGAATAGACTTTTGACCGAGTTGATTCTCTCGTGAGGAAGTACAAAGTCCTTCGAGACATGGTCTACTTGGATGGCTACCTTCTCCATCAGACTTCCTCCGCGAAATATTTGGATCGCTTGCGGAAATATGTTGCCGTAATTACTGCTATAACTAATGTAAGCAGAAGGGGCACATACCATACCCATGGGGTGCTTGGGAAAATCTGACGAATAGTTATGGTTTCTCTGCTCACCAAGACATACCTCGCGTCTTGGATAATCTGTGCCATCGGGTTAAGTATCAATAGTTTCGCAGCGGCTTGCGGAATGATACTTAACGGATACAGTATTGGCGTTGCATAAAAAGCCGCCTGCATAATAACTTCCCATATGTATGACACGTCTCTGAATGTTACAAACAAAGCACTTAATAAAAACGCTAGCGCGATCGAAAATATGAACAGCTCAAGGACGAGCGGGAACATCCAGAGCGCACTCCACGAGAGACTAACATTAGTGATAGCCATAAATATGCCGATTACAATGAAGTTCAGAATAAGGTTGATGAAGGCAGAGAAAGAGCCCGCCAGAATAATCACATACTTGGGGAAGTTGATTTTCCGAAGCAAGTCACCCCGTCCCACTATCGAGGTAACGCTACCGCTTGTAACTTCAGCGAAATAATTCCATAAAACGATACCCAGCAACAGATAAACGGGATAATGGGGTATCGCTTGGCCAACCTTCAGAAAGCGCGCAAATACGACATATAGTGTCACAAACAACAACAGAGGTCGCAATAGAGACCAGACATAACCAAGGAACGAATCATTATACCGTAGCCTGAAGTCAGTTTTGACAAGCTGTTTGAGCAAAATAATAGAATAACGGTATCTCTGCATTAATCTTTTCATATTCGTCCTATAAGTGTACCCCGAAAAACCTCCGTCTTCAATTAACCTGGGTTACCCTTTTGATTTACAACGCTCGGTTCCGCCCGTATACTCTAATCTATGAAACGAGTTTTAGTAACGGGGGCCAATGGGTTTGTGGGGAATCATTTGGTTAATGAGCTGGGCAGCAATGGGTATGCGATCGTAGGCGTGGGTGGGCCGGTCGCCACCAGCGGCACACCAACAGGCATGGCTGAGTATATAGAGTGCGATCTCACAGATGCGCAGGCCGTGCAAAAGATAGATTTCACGGGAGTTTCAGGCGTTGTGCATCTGGCCGGGCTGGCAGCTGTTGGCCCCTCGTTTGACGATCCCATTGGTTACATAAACGGCAATATCGGTATGCAGATACACCTATTTGAGGCCGCAATGAAGCAGGATCAAAAACCGAAGTTTGTCGTTATTAGTAGCGGGGCGCTGTACGACCCGAAAGCATCGTTACCCCTGACAGAAACATCTCACGTACTACCGTCTTCCCCGTACGCCGTCAGTAAGATTGGGCAAGAGCAAATGGCACTGTACTACGGCTCGCGCGGGTTCGATGTCGTCATTGCTCGGCCGTTTAACCACATTGGGCCGGGGCAGAATACCGGTTTCATTGTGCCAGATCTGACAAAACAAGTAGTAGATGTTGAGCGCGGCGAAGCAAAAAAGGTTTTGGTAGGTAACCTCGAGGCAAAACGCGACTATACCGATGTCCGCGATATTGCGCGTGCCTATCGGCTATTGCTCGAAAAAGGCAAGGCCAGGGAGATGTATAACATCTGTTCCGGTATCAGCCACAGCGGCCAAGAAATGTTAGACGCCATTCTGCAGGCAGCCGGCGGGCATCCGCCGATTGAACAAGACCCAGCCCGCATGCGGCCATCTGATACACCGGATATCTACGGTAGCCATGATAAGCTGACGAAAGACACCGGCTGGCAGCCAGAGATCCCGCTCTCTACGACCATCGCGGATGTCATCGCCGACTGGCGCAGTCGCCAGTAGCAACTACGCTAAACTAGCGTTCTATTTTCTTCGAGTTCAAGATCGTGGGCGACCATAAGCTTCACGAGACCTGGAAAATCGACCTTGCGCTTCCAGCCAAGTACTTTCTCGGCCTTGCTTGGATTGCCGAGTAGAATATCAACCTCGGCTGGACGGTAGAAATCCGGGTTTATCTTCACACGGACCACGCCATCCTGGTCAACGCCCTCGGTCTTCTCTGCCTCGCCGCGCCAGGTTATCTTCAGGCCGATTTCGGCAAATGCGAGCTCCACAAATTCACGAATGGTGTGCGTCTCGCCAGTGGCGAGCACGTAATCGCCCGGTTCTGGCTGCTGTAGCATGCGCCACATACCCTCTACGTAATCACCAGCATAGCCCCAGTCACGCTTTGCGTCGAGGTTGCCGAGCTCCACGTGATCTTGCAGGCCAAGTTTGATGCGCGCGACGGCGTGAGTAATCTTACGGGTCACAAACTCGACACCGCGGCGGTCACCTTCGTGATTGAAAAGAATGCCAGAGGACGCGTGCATACCGTAGCTCTCGCGGTAGTTCTTCGTAATCCAGTGGCCGTACAGTTTTGCGACACCGTATGGACTACGTGGGTGAAAGAGTGAGTCTTCGTCGTAGCCAGTGCCGGGGCGATTGTAGTCAAGGCCGCCGAACATTTCTGAAGTCGAAGCCTGATAGAACCGCACCTTGTTTTGGGGATCAGTCAGGCGGATCGCCTCGAGCATATTCAGTACACCCTTGCCCGTTACTTCCGCCGTCAGCTGCGGGTCCTTAAACGAGTAGCCTACGTGGCTAATTGCGGCCAGGTTGTAGACTTCATCTGGCTTCGCCGTCTGCATGGCGCGGATGAGCGATGACTGATCGGTCAGATCGGCCTCTATGAGGTGTACGTAGGGGAATTCTTGCTCGACGAGGCTGCGGCGCGGGTTCTGCTGGCCGCGGATGATGGCATATATCTCATAGCCCTTTTCGTGTAATAGTGCCGCCAGGTGGCCGCCGTCTTGCCCAGTGATGCCAGTGATAAGTGCACGCTTCGCCATAGTATCTAGTAGTCCCCTTTCGTTACGATGGGCCCAGTATACCATCTATATGCCGTTTCGGATAGTTTCCGCTCTCTGTTATATACTAGTCCTATGGCGAAGATTGTTATCGATGGGCGGGAGCTCAGCACCAGCACCGGGCGTTATGTAGAGCGGCTACTATACCACCTGCAGCAGATCGATAGTAAACACGACTATGTGGTGCTCCTAAAGCCAGCTGACCTGACCAGTTGGCGGCCAGTGAATCCACGGTTTCAGGCGGTTGTCTGCCCGTACAAAGAGTTCAGCTTTGGTGAACAGCTCGGCATGCTACGGCAACTGCATGGGCTCCAGCCAGATCTTGTCCACTTTCCCATGGCTCAGCAGCCAGTGCTGTACCGCGGCCGAGTTGTCACCACCATGAACGATCTCACCACGGCACGTTTCTCCAACCCCTCCAAGAATCCGGTCGTATTTTGGGTCAAACAGCGGATATATCGCTGGCTCAACCGGCGCGTCGCCCGTAAGTCTGCTGCTATTATCACCTACAGCGACTTCGTACGGCGAGACATTATGGATTTTACCGGCGCCCCGGCGAGTAAGTTTACGGTTACGCCGCTGGCGGCCGACCCGGTGGAGGGCGAGCCCCAGGCAGTTGCGGGGCTGGAGGGCGCCCGCTTCCTGCTCTACGTGGGTAGGCCAGCACCGCACAAGAACCTCGGCCGGCTTATCGAGGCTTTTGCGCAGCTCCAGGCGGCTGATACAGAACTGCAGCTTGTCCTTGCCGGGCGAAAAGATGCCAATTACGAGCTTCACGAAAAGGATGTTATTGCGAAAGGTGTGCAGAACGTGGTGTTTACCGATTTCATCGAGGATTCGCAGCTGCGCTGGCTATACGAGAATTGCACCGCCTATGTGTTCCCGAGTTTGAGCGAAGGTTTTGGGCTGCCCGGACTCGAGGCGATGCGCTGCGGCGCCCCAGTCGTCAGCAGCAGTGCCACGTGCCTACCAGAGGTGTACGGCGATGCTGCGCACTACTTCGATCCGCTGAGTATCGACGACATGGTACGCGCTATCCGCGAAGTCATTACGGACGACGGGCTGCGCTCCGAGCTTATCCATAGGGGTAAGGCACAGGTAGAAAAATACTCATGGCAGCGCACCGCCGAACGAACCCTAGAAGTGTATGAAAGGGTCCTGGAGATCTAAGTTATTTGTAGTATTCCTGCAGTGCTGACCCGTCACATGAGGCATCAATCACCAGGGTAGCCTTGTCGTAGTTTTTTCCTGTACTATCGCTCGACTTGTAGGAGTAGTCTACGCCACAACTTAGTTCTTTATATTTATACACTATGACCTTAATTACGTTTGGGTAATCCTTATTATTACTTGTGTTGTCGTAGGCGAATTGCCAGGGTAGTTCTTGCTGCTTGTCGTCAAGACTACTCATTATTTGTTTTTGTGCGGATACAGTTGAGTTTCTAAATTCGACAGTTCCTCTTATTGAACATCCGAGATACCCCTCACCGTATTCAACTGACGATCGTTCGCAGTACCGCTTTATCTCCTTCGTGCTTGGTGCGAGTTTGGCGGCATCGTTGACGAAGCTGGTGATCTGGGCGTCAGCTTCTTTGTAGCTTTGTTTCTCTGCGGCGACTTCTGACCCGTGTTTAATACCGAAGCCGATGAGAAC
>CAYWOA010000062.1:0-4898 GCA_964459795.1 uncultured Candidatus Saccharibacteria bacterium
CTCCTGGTATACCATGGCATCGCGGTTATGCTATCATGTCTGGTAGCTCTACAATGCGCTTTGGAGGATAGGCTACGATGAGTAAAGTTGCACACTATTTGCAGGAACATCTCCTGGGCGAAGTTATGACGAGCGCCGATGCACGGCGTTATTTCGCAACAGATTGCAGTATATTTACCCTTGCCCCAAGTATCATCGTGTACCCGAGAAGCGAAAATGATGTGCGAAAAACAACTCGGTTTGCCTGGCAGCTCGCAGAAAGAGGGCGAGTCATCCCTATTACAGCCCGCGGCTCAGGAACCGATCTATCTGGTGGTGCGCTCGGTAGCGGCATCATGCTTGTTTTTCCGGCGCACATGAATCGCATCATAGAACTCGACCAAAAATCCGGTGTTGTCGTGACCGAACCGGGGCTTAATTATGGACGTTTGCAGCAGACGCTCCAAACGCATGAACGTTTTTTGCCGCCATTTCCAGCTAGCATCGAGTACAGTACGCTTGGCGGCGCAGTGAGTAATAACGCCAGCGGCGAAAAATCAGTAAAGTACGGCACTACAACTGACTACGTGAAGTCGTTACGTGTCGTTCTGGCAAACGGAGAGGTTATAGAAACGCGTCGACTGACCAAGAGAGAGCTTAGCAAAAAACTCGGGCTCACAACTTTTGAAGGTGAGCTATACCGTGCTACCGACGCGTTGATTGAAGAAAATCGGGCAACGGTCGAGAAGATAACTCGCGACACGACCAAAAATGTCGCAGGCTATAATCTTGCGGCTGTCAAGCACCGTGACGGTAGCTTCGATCTGACTCCGCTCTTTGTTGGTGCTCAGGGTACCCTGGGCGTTATCAGCGAGATAACCTGTGAAACAGAGAATTACAATCCGGAGACAGTCGTCTTTGGTGCCTTTTTCGATAGCCTTGAGGCTGCCTGTGACGCTGTGGGGCAGCTACGTCAGTTACCTCATATCCCGAGTGCGATCGAGATGGTCGATGGACATCTCATCGATATCGTGAACGAGCTGAACCCGAATCAGCTCAAGGGTATTGTACCTTCGCCCTCACCGGCGGTGGCACTCATCGTTGAGCTAGATGACCCAGGCGACCGCCACCGAAAGCGTACCATCAAGCGCATCCATAGTATTTTCGAAAAACATGCGGCCAGCTTTACCGAGCAAACTGACCCCGGCCAGCAGGCGGCTATCTGGAAAATTAGACATGCTTCGGCAACATTCCTGTCGCACAGTGACAAGCAGCTTAAAGCCCTGCCGATTATCGAAGATGGCGTCGTGCCAGTGGCAAAACTGGACGAGCTTATCGCCGGTGTATACGCACTGTTTACGGCGGCAAAGCTCGATGTGGCCATATGGGGGCATGCCGGCGACGGTAATATCCACGTGCAGCCATTTCTAGACATTTCACAGATTGGTGATCGCCAAAAAGCTTTTAAGCTTATGGATGAATACTACGCGCTTGTTACCAAGCTTGGCGGCTCGACAACCGGTCAGCACAATGACGGACGTTTGCGCGGACCCTATCTCGAGCAGCTATACGGCGCCGATGTGTATGCAATTTTCCAGAAAGTAAAGCAAATTTTTGACCCGTACGGCATCCTCAACCCAGGCGTGAAAGTCAATATCACCCGCGAAGACGTTAAACCTATGCTGCGTACCGGCTACAGCCTGGACCACCTCTACAAACACATGCCAAGGAGCTAAAATCATATGGCGGGGTGGCAGATAATTGATTATGTTGGCCTAATAGGTGGCATCATCGTCCTATTTGCGTTCTGGCGAATAGCCACGGGTAGATGGAAGCCTCGGTCGGCTCTGTACGAACTCGACAACCTTGTGGGCAGTGGCTTGCTCATTATCTATGCGCAGCAGAAACATGCTTACGCGAGTATTGTGCTTAATGTGGTGTGGGCTATTGTCGCGTTTCGCGGGCTCAGTTCTTTCGCCGAACGCCGTATGATGGCTAATCCAAACTTTCGACGTGGCTACCGAAAGGGCCGGAGAGCGATGAAATCGCGGTAAGACCCCCCCCCTTGAGTTTTTTTAAAAAAACAGATACCATAGCGTAGCTATTTCATGACGTGTTTCACGGGTTAGTCAGCTGACAATCGTAGACGCGAAGCACGCGGCACCGTCCGGGACGACGATAAACTACCTATGTACATTCTCAGCACTAAACAGATGTGCGGACGTGGCGGAATTGGTAGACGCGCTACTTTGAGGTGGTAGTCCTGCAAGGGGTGGAGGTTCAAGTCCTCTCGTCCGCACCAAACACTAGCGCCTAACCACAACCTTAATGGATAAAGTATTACTTAAAATAACAAACTTCCTATTCGTTCTGGTATTTTTGGTTCTGTTTTTGTTTAGCCACCAAAATGTTTCCTCCGAATATCGGTGGCGAGTGGTTTATTCTCGGATTGGCCATACTAGTCGTCAGCATCGTTGGTACTTTTTTTGCCTCTCCTTTTTTCGACAATCATTTTTATTCACACTTGCCGGGCACGCAGCGACAAATCATGTAAAAGTTCGACAACTTATAGCATTATTTTTGCCATAATTAATTTAATCGCCGTAGTATGTATCGTATTAAGCAGCATCAATTTGAGTAGTGGAGTCGGGAAACTATACCTGGGCATACTACTGCTTGTCGCAACAGTACAACTGATCGATGGCATATTTATCTATAAGAAATTCGATTAACCAGTTGTGTATGCTACTATACCTAAGATTTCACGTTTCTGTTTATGTAAGGGTGATTAGCTCAGTTGGCTAGAGCATCTCGTTTACACCGAGAGGGTCGGGGGTTCGAGTCCCTCATCACCCACCATCTTTCAAGTCAGTAGAAAAAGTCTGTAGAAATACAGGCTTTTTTCTTTTGGCTTGAATTCCGGGCTTCGTACGCTGTTACTTTTAGAGTACAGGTCTAAACAGCTGCTGAGAGACGTAAGCTTCCTCTTTCCCGATTGTCACGAGAGCATACTTTTGTATATACTAGAGGCTAGTTATGGGGAAACTCCAACCGACAAAACCGTTGCTTATTTTGTTGTACGGCATGCCTGGATCGGGCAAAACTTTTTTCGCACGTCAACTTGCCGAGCAGCTTACAGCTGCGCACGTCCAGGGCGATCGTATCCGTGATGAGTTGTTTGAAAGCCCAACCTACAGCAAAGAAGAAAATCACATCGTTTCGAGCCTCATGTCATGTATGGCTGGTGAGTTTTTGCATGCTGGTATTAGCGTCATCTTCGACACAAATGCGATGCGGCTCACCCAGCGCCGCGCGCTGCGGAATTTGGCAATAAAATCAGGCGCACAGACGGTTCTACTCTGGATTCAGATCGATCCAGACTCAGCCTTCAAGCGGGCAAGCCACCGTGATCGCCGCAAGCAGGACGACCACTACGCGCAGGATATGGACCCAGGCACTTTTCGAGAGCTTCTCGGTGGCATGCAGAACCCCGACCTCACCGAACACTACCTGGTACTAAGTGGTAAGCACGTCTTCAATACACAGAAAAATGCCGTGATTCGTTACCTAACTGAAAAACGTTTGCTGAGTATGGATGAAAGTACCCACCAGTTTAGCAAACCAGGTCTTGTCAATCTCGTACCCAACCCTGCCGCTGGTCGCGTCGACATGACCCGTCGCAATATTAACATCCAGTAGCCTGCATGTCTGTGAAAGTTGTTAGTATCCCGGAAGTGGGAGAGGTGCGGCTGATTAAATCATCGCGTAACCGCAGCATAAAACTGAGCGTTTCGGACGGTGCAGTGCGGGTTTCGCTACCTGCATGGATGCCGTACGCGGCTGCAACTGCGTTCGCCCACCAGCATCTCGAGTGGATTCAACGTGAACAGCAAAAACAAGGCAACAAGCAGGTGCTCCGTGAAGGTCATAAGATTGGCAAGCTTCACACACTCCATTTTCAAGCAGCGCCATCGACAGCCAAGTTGCGTAGCCGTGTAAGCCCAACAAAGCTCATTATTTTCCATCACGCAAACCAATCGCATAGTGACCCAGATGTGCAAAAACGAGCCGAGACCGCCGCAATTCGCGCCCTTACACGTGAAGCGGAAGTATTACTGCCCCCGCGACTCCAGCAGATTGCTATCAAACACGGTCTAAACTACCGGAGCCTCAAGGTAAAACGCCTGAAGAGACGGTGGGGGAGCTGTGACCCACAAGGAGCTATCACGCTCAATTGTTATCTGATGCAACTCAGCTGGCAACAGATCGATTACGTCATCTGTCACGAGCTCGCCCACACCCGGCATATGAACCACGGCCAGGCTTTTTGGCAAGAAGTCGAGCACATGCTGCCAGACGCCAAAATGATCGCCAAAAAGGTCCGACATACTCAGCCGATGCTTATCCCACGCGAAACCAGTGACATGTTTGAAGACGATATGGCATACTAATACGCATATGGTTACTAAAGCTGCAGGAGGCAATAGGTCGGATGATGAAAATCCGCTCGTTGAACATGAGCGGCTTCAGAGCCTTATCGGTAGTATGGCTGACGGCGTTCTTGCGGTAGACGATACCATTAAAGTTGTACTCTATAATGGCGCCGCTCTCAATATTCTCGATGTCAACGGCAACATTAAGGGCCGATCGTTAAAGCGTCTGCTACCACTTTATGATCACAACGGTCAGCCAATAGATACCGAAGCGCTCGTTCGCGGTACCGCTCATGCCACGAGCAACCGTGATCTGCTCTTACACTACGAAGATGGTAGCAAAATCAATGTGTATTTGTCGATCGCACCGGTGCATCTCGGTTACGGCGAGCGCGGCGACAAAGGCTACGTGCTTCTCCTGCGTGACATCTCGCGCGAAAAATCGCTAGAAGAAGAACGCGACGAATTTATCTCAGTGGTGAGCCA
>CAYWOA010000063.1:0-4034 GCA_964459795.1 uncultured Candidatus Saccharibacteria bacterium
TAAATTGGATTCAAAAGATTATGAGCAAGACATCAAAAACAATCCCGAGCTCTGGGGTTAAGCCTCGGATCGTATTTTTCGGTAACGAACGGATAGCTACTGGCGTGATGACGACAAATCCTATCCTTCGCATGCTTATCGATGATGGTTATGATGTTGCCGCCATCATTTTGCACCACACGGTCAACGGGGCGTCGCGAAGGCAGCGTGAGCTTGAGGTACTATCGGTGGCTGCGGCGCACGGTATCCCGGTGCTATACCCCGCAAAGCTGGCCGACATTGCTAAAACGCTAACTACCTACGATGCAGTCGCAGGGGTACTCGTTGCCTATGGAAAACTCATTCCAGAGCAAATCATTCGGCTTTTCCCACACGGCATCATCAACATCCACCCATCTGCCCTGCCCAAGCACCGCGGCTCATCGCCACTCGAATCAGTCGTTCTGGATGGCAGCCCTGAGACCGCAGTGTCGGTTATGGCACTCACGCCAGAAATGGACGCCGGACCAATCTATGCCCAGACACCCGTTGTGCTAACTGGGCAGGAGACAAAGCAGTCGCTTGCAGATGAGCTCCTGGAGACAAGCGCGGCCACGCTGCATGTCATACTGCCGAAGATTCTGACCGGCGAGTGTGTCGCCCTACCTCAAGACGAGTCAGCCGCCACCTATGATAGCCTTATTACAAAACAAGACGGCAAAATTGATCCCACAAAGCCGGCCGTGCGGCTCGAACGCGAAGTGCGAGCCTATGCTGGTTGGCCTGGCAGTCGCATGAACATTGCGGGTAAGGATGTGACAATTATTGATGCTTGCATCGCAGATAACCGCGTACAAAACGTTGATAAAAAAACTATATTTGTCGCCGATAAACAACTCCACCTCCAAACGAGTGACGGTATTTTGACTATCAATTCGCTCAGGCCCGCCGGAAAAGGCGACATGTCGGCGGGAGCATTTCTGGCCGGCTACGGCCGTCAGTTGTAGACTAGCAACCATTCTCACCACTTGAGCGACACACCCTCCACAACCTCCCCCAACTAGCGTATACTGGTGCTGCGGTGGTCGAAGGCCATACAAAACTCCAATCCAAGGAGCGTATGCGACTGAATGGAGTTTTGGGAGGACGACCGTAGCACTAGATCGAAGTTTTTGTCGTAAAGACAAAACGAGATATGTGCGTACGGGAGGACGAGGGGTATTAGCTCAGTTGGCTAGAGCGCGGCATTCGCATTGCCGAGGTCGGCGGTTCGACTCCGCCATACTCCACCAGTTTGTATATATAAATAGAGGACACTGCGCACGCACGGATGTCCTCATTTTTGGAAAGCAAATGTTAGGTAGCAGCCGGTGGCTGTTGTTGATTGGGGTCGTAGTACTGCGGTGGCTGCCCGGGCGTTGGTGATGGCTGCTGGACGGGAGGCTGAACCTGAGGTTGCGGCGCCGGAGGCTGTACCTGAGGTTGCGGCGGCGCCGTGGGATCGACTTGCGGTTGTTGAGACTGGGATGCTGCGGTAGTTGGTGGCTGCTGCATACTCGACACAATCTGAGGTGCAATACCTCGAATCTCGAGCTTAAGTGATTCGAATACGTCATTTACGACTTGCTTATAGTTCGGCAGATTGCTTTCGAGCCATTGCAAAGCCTGAGCTTGATCCTGGTCACCACCAGCATCGATGAAACGTTCAAACTCTTCGAGCTGTTTATCGGTCATTTGATTGGCTAGCTGCGTACCAACCCGTAGCTCCAGCGTTTCGTAAATATGCTGCAGCATGGCCTTTTTCTGGTCTTCGGGCAAACTACCAAGCCCAAGTTCTTCGAGAAGATTATTATCGAGTTTTAGCATAGTATCTATTGTACACCTTCTAGAGCGTTCGCTCTTTTGTCTCCATACGATACACCTCTAGTACATCACCAAGTGCGAGTTCAAGCCGTGAAGTTGTGCGCAAGCCTAGGCCGCCAAGCTCCCCCTCAACAAGATCTGTCGCATCATTGGGACCACGCTTTAGACCAGTCAGCTCTACTCGGGCAACCTCCTCTTTTCCACGTTTTACCCGCACCTGGGCAGGCGCTGTAAGTTTCCCTCGGAGTACCTCGCCTCCACAGATGACCTCGGTCTTTGTTGTCTTGAAGACGCCCTTCACCTCAAGCGCACCAAGCTCGTTCTCAATTACTTCGGGCGCCAGCAGCTTACTCAACTCCTCACGAACGTCATCGATAAGTTCATAAATAACTGTGAAAAGACGAATCGATACACCGTCACGACTGGCGAGACGCTTGATATTGCTTGCCACACTGGTATTGAAACCGTAGATAATAGCTTTCTGCTCTGAGCTGCTCGCCATGTGTACATCATTTTCATTGATAACACCGACGCCAGATGCCACGATACGTACCGCTACCTCGTCAGTATTAATCGTCCTCAGACTATCCGCAACGGAGGTCAGTGAACCCTGCACATCGGCTTTGACGATAATTGGTAGCTCCTGAAGCGTATCCGAACGCTTCATGATACGCAGAAGCTCGCTACCACTCATATCTGTCCGGTGTGTCACGGCAGCGCGTTGCGCCGCAACAGCCTGCGCCTGAGCACGCGCCTCGCGTTCATTTCGCACAACCGAGAAAGGATCACCAAATTCTGGCAAGACTTTGAAACCACTAATGACAACTGGTGTCGATGGGCCGGCACTAGCGAGCGCCCTGCCTGTGGTTGATTCAAGATTACGCACCTTTGCGTATGTGCCCCCAGCAACGATGAAGAAGCCGGGCCTTAGCGTACCTTCCTCGACAAGCGCATGAGCAATTGGCCCCCGACCATGTTCCAAATGCGCCTCAATAATGAGACCTTGAGCTGATACTGTCGGATCGGCCTTTAGCTCATCGATATCTGCAACAAGCAGTATAGTATCGAGCAGCTCATCTACGCCCTCCCCCGTCTTAGCACTAAGCTGAACGACCGGTACGGTGCCGCCCCATGCTTTGTCATCAGGCACTACACCCTGTTCAGCAAGCTGGCCCATAACAAGTCCAGGGTTCGCCGCTTCTTTATCCATCTTATTGATAGCGGCGACGATCTTCGCACCGGCACTTTTTGCATAGCGGATCGCTTCGATAGTCTGTGGCTTTACTCCATCATCAGCCGCCACGACGATGACAACTATATCGGTCAGGTGAGCACCGTGCTCACGAATGGCGGCGAAGGCCTCATGCCCCGGTGTGTCAAGAAATGTGATCATCCGAGTCTTGCGCTCAACTTGATACGCCGAGATATGTTGGGTGATGCCACCGGCTTCACTCTTCGCGACTTCTGCTCCGCGTATACGATCGAGGAGGCTCGTTTTGCCATGATCGACATGGCCCATCACCGCGACTACCGGCGGGCGATCAGTTGAGTTAGCAGTCGACGCAAACTTCTTGCGTTGAGGTGCCTCTGCCTCGATAACCTTCCTGGTCAGCTCAACGTCGAGCCCGAGTTCACCGACAATGATCTGGGCCGTGTCGAAATCAAGCCGCTCATTGATCGTCGCGACAATACCGTTCTTAAAGAGCTCACCAATCAGTCTCGTCGCGGGCAGATGGAGCACTTCGGCTAGTTCACCTACGGTCACACTGTCCGGCACTTCTATCGATGCTGCCATTTTGATGCTCCTTTCTCCCTGTTATGAACTCCTGTGGTGGCTTTGCGAACAGAAGCGTTCGCGCGCCACACTCTAGGCAAGCTGAATGTTACTTAGCCCCCTTGAGACTGAGCGAGATTTTACGCGCCTCAGTGTCTATGTCGAGCACTTTAAACGTTTTCTTTTCGTTCAGCTGGAAAATTTTCTCTGGATCAACACTATCTTCATCACCCATCTCACTGACATGGACGAGCGCTTCGACACTCGAACTCAGCTGCACAAAAGCACCAAATGGCGTGATGCGGGTAATTTTACCTTCGACTTTGTCGCCCTTCTTGAATGCCTTCACTTCTTTAAGCCACGGGTCCTCGGTCATCTGCTTCAGACTAAGACTCAGACGATCCTTATCGATCGCAAT
>CAYWOA010000064.1:0-3923 GCA_964459795.1 uncultured Candidatus Saccharibacteria bacterium
AAAAGTATGCAAAACTCACCGGGGAATACGCAAAAACCGACTGACTAGCACCTAGCCCGACTACCCTCTGGTTCCTGCGGAACTCGTCGCTACTCGCTCCTCAGACATCCTCGTCACGCAGCGAGTAGTCCGGGCTAGCCGCTAATCAGTTTTTGCTCATCCCCGGCTTTGGCACTACGGAACCTGCCCGGTCCAGTTGTAGTGAACTAGTACAATACCAGCGAAAATGCGACGCAGCAGTGTTTTCGCATTGTACTCATTTACTACGAGTGCAGAGCAGGTGGAGCTGTGCCTGGCTTTTTTGTGGACCTTTTTTGCCATCAAAAAAGGTTCTCGCCGTGCGGGCGCGAGTGCCTGCGTGAGATACATGCCATTGGTAACAATAAGGTAAGGACAAAATTTGCTTCACTGACTTATGAGAGGTATACAAATATTAGTCGTCGAGGCTGACACTGAGTGGGGTAAAGTTTGTTTTTTTGTCGTAATAATCTTCGTTCTCACGCTTTTTTAGCCAGGCGATGATCCAGTAGGTAATCGGTAGCATGAGGGTCTCGACGACAGTTTTGAATATGACGCCGACCAGGATAAAGATGAACATGTCGTGGGTGCTCAATATGCCACCGAAAGCAATCAGGCCGAAGATGGTCGTGTCGACACTTTCGCCGACAATCGTCGAGCCGATGAGCCGCTGCCACAGGTGCTTGCCGCCGCTCTGTACTTTCATTTTGGCCAGTACAAACGAATTCATAAACTCGCCGGCCAGGTAGGCAACCAAGCTAGCGGCAACAATACGCGGTACAAAACCGAAAATCTGGTCAAACGCCTCAACGTTCGTAGCGGCATCGGCAGCAGGCAAAAACCGGACTATGGTGAGCACGACTATCATGACGAGTAGCCAGAAGAAGCTCACCCAAATGGCCCGACGGGTGTGTTTGTACCCATATACTTCCGTCATGACGTCGCCAAGGATATAGGCGAGCGGGAAAAGTACGCCGCCACCATCGGCAATGATAGGGCCAAAAGCGATAAGCTTAGTCGCGCCGAGGTTCGAAATGATGAGCGTCGCGACTGATGCTGCGACCGCGAGGTCGTAATATCTGTAATTTCTACTTTTTGGCATGCAGAGAACCCCCAAGTTTTGTGTAAATACTGCGTGCCACACCTCGGCGAACTTCGTCGAGCTTCGTATTTGCAATAAGTATAAGTCGTAATACGCGTAAGGACAATCATTTACTTTGAAACAAGAGTATTATATTAATATATGAAGACACGAGTAAGGAGATTATATAAAATGCCCGAGTTATACGTCGTAGAAAACCATATCGAGGCGGTTAAGAGTGCCGCCAGAAGCTGCGAGGATTTAACAACACGGCTTGGACTCGCCGCGTGCGGTGTTACTGAACCTGAAGAGCTAACTAAGGGGTGGGCTCGGCGTCAGCAGGCGGCGGCAAGTCTAGAGAGCCTTATGCACACGTTTTGTGAAATAGATCTCGGCCAGGCGTTCCCGGCAGACGACGCGGCGCGCGAATCGGCAATGCGACATTTGTCACGCGCCGAAGCGGCTTTTGCGAGCAATGACCCAGCGCGCCGCGCCAAGTACGAGCAACAATATGGCGCTTTCGATACGGTCGCAGGGCCCTTCTACCGTGCCTTTGCACATGCGCTTGGGGGCAGTGCCAGTGAAGCGGTCATATCAGAGACGAATGAGCTTATCGATCCGCTTGTAAAGTTGGGCGCACAAATGCTCAACGAAGAGGGCACACGGTATACGCGCATATTTCCGGATCTGGTTGAATTCTTAGCGGATGACAGGACAAGGCTGCTTACCCATCAGCCTCACAATGGTAGCTAGCGGGCCATCGCGGCTTTGCCGAGCGTGATGATATGATGGCGCCGGTAATTGTCGAACGCTGCTTTATCATTGCCGTGTTGGCGGATGAACGCACTCATCTTCTCGGAACCAATAAAGTGCGGCAGCATGACATAGCTGGCGCCGACCTCGTACAGTTCAGCGGCATTGTCGTAATTGGTAGCGTGGCAGATGAATATGCCTTCCGGATTTTTTGATAGATAGTATTTGAGTAGTTCGCGGTTGGTGGTGTGCCCGGGCACGATACTTACAACCATCTCAGCCTTGGCGATACCGAGTTCCTCGAGCAGCTCGTAGTCTGTGGCGTCGCCGTACACGTGCGATATGTGCTGCCGCTCGAGCGTCTCGATGACTTCCGGGTCGTAGTCGACGACGACGTATTTCTTCCGCATGTCGCGGAACGTATTCACAAACTCATGACCACCCTTGTGGTAGCCGAAAAGAAAGAGTGAATAGTCGGGCATTTTGCCACCTTCGCGGATGACGTTTTTACGTTCGAAAATGCTAAGCATGCGAGCGAATGTGCGGTAGAGCTCATCGTCGTATTTCATGAGATAAGTCGACACGCCGATAGTAATGAATGTCGTCAGGGTGATGATACCGACGGTCGCCTTGCTCGCAAAGCCATCATTCACGGCAAGCGTCAGCATGATGACGGAGAATTCGCTGGTTTGTGACAGGTGTGAACCGACCTTGAAACCGGTTTGTTTGGTATAGCCCAGAAGACCCAGACTGGTCGAGACGCTGAATGGCTTGACGAAGATGGCTATCGCCGAGAAAAGGAGGGCTGGCAGCACACTGCCAGCCAAGTTGCCGAGTGATATGGTGCCGCCAAGACTGATGAAAAATAGCAGCAGGAAAAAGTCGCGCAGTGGTCTCAGGCGGGTGCTAATCTCCTGGGCGTATGGTAGTGAGGCTAATGAAACACCAGCAAAAAGTGCTCCGACCTCCATCGAAAAGCCGGCCAGCTCAAAGCAGGCTGCCACACTGAACGCCCAGGCGAGGGCAAAGGTGAACAGGAACTCTTGGTTGCTGGCAAAAAACTAGACGAGCCGCGACAAGACGAACCACCCCATGAAAAGCAGAGCACCGCTGAGGAGCAAGCCCTTCCCGATCAGGCCGTACAGTGCCTCGGCGCCGCCGCCTGTTTTGGCAGCGGCAATGACGACAAGTATGATGGTCGCGGCGATATCTTCGACGAGCAGAACACCGATGGTGATTTGTCCGTAGAGTCTGTGTTGCTCACGTTTGTCGATGAGTGACTTCACGACAACAATAGTGCTGCTAAAAACAAGCGCCAGACCGCACAGTGCGGCCTCCGTTGGGTCCATACCAAAGAGATGGCCGACACCGAAGCCAGCGGCACCGACGAGCAAAACATTCAGGACAAAAACAAGAAACACCGGCTTACCAGTGCTGCGAATGACGGCCACATTGAGCCCAAGCCCGACGATGAAAAGCAGCAGAGCGATGCCAATTTGGCTGAATGACTCAAAAGCCTCCTGATTGTGAATGAGATTGAAGAGTGATGGCCCACAAATAATGCCGGAGAGTATATAGCCAATGATAAGTGGCTGCCGCAAGAGGCGCATGAGTATAGAAACGCCAGCGGCGACGGCTAGGACTGCCGCGAGCTGTAGAAAGATTGACGATTCCATACATCGGATATTGTCGCATGCCGCTTATGTCTCATGCAACAAAGGCCACCCGGGACTAGTCTGGCGCGTTCTCTAGTATCTTGGCGACGAGTTTGCCGTAGCGGGCGGTCAGATCGTGACTGCCCAGGAAAGAGTGAAGCGTAACATTGGGATGTTGTCTCAGCAGCTCGACATTGGCGCTCACCACTACCTGATCGAGTGAGCCGTAGCAGACATCGATAGGCAGTCGCAGTTTACTGACATCATCCAGCACCGTTTGCTTCTCGATACACTCTTTAAGCGTGCGCATGAATGGCAACCATGTGTTGGGTTGCTGAACGAAGCTTTTTGGCAGAGACAACAGGTGCATGAGTTGCCGGAATGTGTCTGGGGTCATACGGGGATCGTTGAGAAGA
>CAYWOA010000065.1:0-3142 GCA_964459795.1 uncultured Candidatus Saccharibacteria bacterium
TGCCATGGTGGACCGAATACGCCCCTACCACCATACCGAGCAGGTCTTGCGAGACTGGAAAGACAAGGGTGTAAAACTCTGCCTGTTCACATCTGGCAAACGGATGATGATAGAGCGTAATTTTGCCGGAGCCGGTATGCCGAGCCCCTACGAGCTCTTCGACGCGATAATTACTGCCGATGATGAGATTGCGCGCAAGCCGGAGCCCGACGCAATCACCGAGCTACTTCGCCGCGTCGAGGTAGAGCCGCAAAATGCAGTAGTGGTGGGTGACCATGCCTACGATATTATTGCCGGCGCCCGAGCTCAGGCAGGCCTGAAAGTGGGCATACTGCATGGTTTTGGCACGTCTCATGAATTGCTTGGTGCGGGTGCAGACTTTCTAGCAGACAATCTCGAGAGCCTGAATCACCTCATGAATTTTGCCACGAACTAGCTATCTCACGCGCCGAGTGTTCCGGAATCTGCTTTCGTAGGTAGGGTGAGGTGAGCGTTCTTATAGGTAGGGGACGGCCGAGCTGGTATGATAGGTGGCATGGATGATGACCAGTCTAGGCAAGAGTACGAACAGCCAGCGACCGCGCCGGTAAGCTCGGTGCCACCGGCCGTAGCCGTAGCTTCCGAATCGCCGCCGGCGCCCGAGGTACCGGCAGAGCCAGCCGCCGCGCCCACGCCAGTTGCCACCACGCCGGAGCAACCAGAACCGGCCACCGAAGCCGCGCCGACCGCTACGTTGCAGTCCATCCACCAGGAATCTGCTACCGCCGACGCCGTCATCCGCGGTATATGGGTGATGGTATGGGTTCTGGCCGCGGTGCTTTTTGTGCGGTTTCTGCTGCATCTACTTGGCGCTGACCCCAATAACCGTGTCATCGATATGCTCTACACCTACACGCATCCGCTTGTGGCGCCATTTTTCGCTATGTTTCATTACAACCAAGAGCTTATCGAACGGCGGTTCGAGTTTGAGAACCTGCTCGCAATACTTCTATACGGGCTTATCGCCTGGGGGCTCGTTGGGATTATCAAACTGCTGACACGCCGCAAACGCAATAAGGTTGTGACGCCGCCGCCAGCTGCTGGAGCGCCGCATGATTGAGGCAAATAACCTTAGTAAGCGCTACCGCCGCAAGCTGGCCGTCGATGACCTAAGTTTCACGGTTGAACCAGGCAAGGTAACCGGCTTTCTAGGGCCAAATGGCGCCGGCAAATCGACGACTATGCGTCTGATGCTCGGGCTCGATGCCGGCGGTGGCCGGGCGCTTTTCGACGGCAAGCCGCTGCGAGCGCACTCCGATCCAGCCAGGACGGTGGGCATTTTGCTTGAGGCCAAGGCCTTTCATCCGACCCGCACAGCGCATAGCCATCTGGCGGTACTGGCTGAGGCAGGCGGCATATCTTCCAGTCGCATCGATGAAGTGCTCGACATCGTGGGGCTGCGTGATGTTGCCAAAAAAGGGCCGGGCAAGTTCAGCCTGGGCATGAGCCAACGGCTCGGCATCGCGGCGGCTATCCTGGGCGAGCCCAAATATCTCATCCTCGACGAGCCGGCCAACGGGCTTGACCCAGAGGGTATCGCCTGGCTGAGGCAGTTTATAAAAGACTATGCCGATGCTGGCAATGCAGTGTTCGTATCTTCACATTTGCTGAGTGAAATGGCGCAGATGGCCGACGATGTGGTGGTCATTGGCAAGGGCAGACTCATCACGCAGGGCGCCATCGCCGATATTATCGCCAGGGGGGCGCACGGCGGCGTTTTGGTACGCAGCACCAGCGTGTCCAAGCTAAAGCAGGCGCTCGGCCAGGCAAACGCGGCCTACACACTCACAGAAGGTGGCGCTAAGGTCAGCGGCCTAACCACCGACGAAATCGGCAAGCTACTCTTCGCAGCCGGGGTGCCAGTGCTCGAACTCAGTCGCCAGGACGCCTCGCTTGAGGAAGCCTTCCTGGAGCTCACTGCCGCGAGCGAAGAATTTGCCACCGGCCGCGCCAGCAAAGGAGCAAAGTCATGATGCGCGCCCTACGAGCCGAACTGCGCAAGCTACTGACTGTGCGCTCGACGTACGTTGTGCTTATCATCGTGCTTGGGCTGACGGCGGCAGTTTCGTTTTGGGCGTCGGGCTACAAAGCAGACGGCGTCCTTGACAGCTATCACTGGCAGAATGCCATGCTGGCAACTATCACTGGCGTCAGCTTTTTTGTGGGCATTACCCCTATATTGCTCATTACGCACGAATACCGCCATAATCTCATCTACTACACGCTCACTGGCATCCGTAGCCGCAGCAGCGTTTTCTGGGCGAAAGTCGCCGTCAGCGCGCTGTATAGCCTCATCTTTTTCACCCTGGTACTTATCGTGACGACTGCCGCGCTGGCTGCCGGCCTACGTTTCGGTGGTCACACTCTGCCGCCGCAGCACGTCATATGGTGGCCGCTGCTCTGGCACGGCGGCTTCTATCTGCTGGCCATTACGCTGCTAGCGGTCATTTTTGCCTTCATCATTCGTAACCAAATCGGCGCGTTTGTGGCCTACCTGCTCTACCCAGGAACGGCCGAGAATCTGCTGGGCCTCCTGCTCAAGAAAAACATCGGCTACCTGCCATTTACCGCTATTTCTAATGTGTTCGATCACTCCAGCCCCGATTTCAGTGTGCACAAATCGGCCGTGATTGCTAGCACGTGGCTGGTCGCCGGGCTTGTCGCCTCGTGGCTGCTCTTTCTGCGCCGCGACGCTAACTAGCTAGTTCTACTGTTTGCTTCCTCGTGAACTTTGCAGCGTATATCTGCTATACTGACTCCGCCGCTTTGCATGTTAGCCAAAAGTTAAAACCAGGGAGCGAAGACAACCGTTTGAACTTTTGAGAAGAGAAGCGTAGCGCTAAGCCGAAACTTTTGGCCCGTTAGGGCCCAAAACGAGACGGGCGCATTCGCTTGGACGAGGGGGCGTAGCTCAGTGGTTAGAGCAGTCGGCTCATAAACAAAGCCACGCACAGGTGCTTGCACCGAGCATGGCTGCAGTTTATCCCAAAGGAGCCAGAGGCGACGACGGATAACTGATTGGTCATTCACAGGTCAACTTTTTATGGTGGGGGCGTAGCTCAGTGGTTAGAGCAGTCGGCTCATAACTGATTGGTCGTAGGTT
>CAYWOA010000066.1:0-3130 GCA_964459795.1 uncultured Candidatus Saccharibacteria bacterium
CGGTGCATCTCGTGGGCAAAGGCCATGAAATCACCGTCGGCCTCGGCATGGACAATGACCAGCTGCGGGCCGAGCGCCTTAAAGGCGGCGACATGCTGGAACGGCTGCTGGAACATGACATGAAGGTCGGCCCGCATGCCGCCCGGCCACCAGACGTCCTCAATAGCAGTAAGTTTGCGAGCAAATATGCCATCTGCAAGATCGACATGCACCCGCGCGGCATAGGTCGCGATTTCCTCCATCTGCAGGCGGAATGCTTCGGGGTCGTTGGTTGTAACTGTTGGGCAAATCGTCACACTCATGGCTTTTTCGTGCGCCCCCGTTCACACCAGGCGAGCACCGCGGCAAATATCGCCAGACCGAGTACCATCACCACCCAGTCGTGGCCAAATGCATTCCACATACCGGGACCGGCGGCCTCCGACATGAACCAGCCGAGACGGATCCGCAGCGTGTTTTCAATGCTTGCAATTGCCTCAAAGGTGATGAGTGCACTCACTCCAATCACTGCAGCGAGGAAAAGTTTCTCGAATAGTGGTCGCTTATCGCGATATACATAGCTATACGCCAGACTAATGTACGCGAGCGGCAAAAGCCACTGCGTAATCTGAAACGTCCAGGTACCGTTACCGATGTAGGCACCCGGCGTAGCCAAGTACAGAAACAACATGGTGCCAAGGTTCGTGAGCCAGGACAAGACGATGGCGACGAGAAATGCGTACTGAAGCTTGGGAGAAACGAGAACACCCTTGCTTCGTATAGCGCTATGATGAGGCGGTTTCGGTGAAGCGGTTCCTTTTTGTTTCATACTTACCCTAGCTTATCGATTCGACGAGTGTGGCGCTGCGCGCCGCTGAAGGGTGTCTCAAGCCAGATGCGAAGCGCCTGCTTCATTTCATCGAGGGTCAGAAAACGGCCAGATAGGCTGAGTATATTGGCGTCATTGTGCGTCCGTGACAAGCGGATAATTTCGTACGGGTCATCACTCATATGGCCTTCAGCATCGACTGCCATCTTGGCGACGGCCGGGCCGTAAAACAGCGCACAGCGCACGCCGGCGATACGATTGGCTGCCATGGCTTCACCCTGGCCGCTACCCCCCAGTATGACGCCGCGTTCACACTCGCCGCTCGCCACCGCACGGGCTGCCGGGAACATAAAATCGGGATAATCATCGCCTTCGTCAAACTGCTGCGGGCCGTAATCGACGCATTCATGGCCCATGCTCTCTAGAAAAACCTTGAGTTCTTTCAGCGCTTCGTAGCCCGCATGATCTGTCGTGATAGCAATTTTCATAGCGATTATTTACACGCTCCCTAGGTTATCGAGCTCTTCAATGCGTCGTTTGAACCGCGGCGCGGCGGCAAAAGGCGTCATCAGCCACGTATGAACGATGCCAACAGCCGTCTCGAAATCAAGTGTTTCGGCCGAAAGACAGAGAACGTTTGCATCGTTATCATTACGCGCCACGCGGACCTCATCCTGGCTCGACCCCAAACATGCCCGCACGCCCTTGAAACGGTTCGCGGCCATACACATGCCCTGCCCGTCGCCAGAAACCAATATGCCGCAGACATCGACCGAGGGATCGGCTGCCATGGCCTGCACGACCTGGCCGGCAAACTGCGGAAAGTCATCATCGGGGTGCTTCTCGGTATCGCCCTCGTCGACGACTTCGTAGCCACCCCGCTGCAGGTACTCCGACAGTGTCTGCTTGAGCTCAAAACCATTATGATCAGCGCCGATAAATAGCTTCATCGTTTAGTGATTTCTCCTCTTGATATAGAGTACCATAAGCGGAACCCACCCGAGCAAACTGTATATCGCCAGCAAGTATTCCACGGCAGAGATGAGCGCTCCGAGAACGCCCGAAACTTTGGCACTAGTCAGTGCATATATGATGAGAGCAACCGGCACAGCTCCCAGCCAGGCAGCGATCAGTGTATAGATGAGCCGTCGATTTAGTGGTGTCTCGACAAACGTTGCAGGAACGACATCGAATTGCTTTTCTCTCGCGGCAGCCTCGGCCGCGGCTCGTTCAAGTTCCCGCTCCGCGGCTGCAGCAGGTATGGCCGCATCGGCTTCCGGATTGGTCGGAATGATGAGCGCGGCAGCGGCATCTGCTTGATCTCCGCCCCCATCTGTTTCCGCGGCCGATGCGACTGGCGATGGCGGCGCTTGAGTCGGAGGCTTCGGAATTTCATGAGACGGCGCAGCCGCCGCATTCTGAGAGGATATCTCGGTTGTATACTGGGCGAGTGCCGCATCGATGCGTTCTTTGCGCGAGTCATGCGACGTCTGATGGGCATGTTGAGGTGCTGGCTGTGATTTCGCGTCGTTGTTATTCCTGCGGTTCATCTGCGCCCTTTCCGTTTCTCCTATGCGTGCAATAGCCTACCGGTGTCGGCGACAACTTCGACAAGTCGATTGCTGTAGCCCCATTCGTTGTCGTACCAGACCATGATCTTAATCAGATTGCCCCCAACCTCTTTGGTCAGCAGTAGGTCGACCACACCGCTATGGCTATTGCCAATGTAGTCGCTACTCACTAGCGGTTCTTCACTCACGCCGAGGATACCCTGATAGTATGGCTCAGCGGCGGCCTTTTTGAAGGCATCGTTCACTTCCTCTACGGTGACACTGCGCTTCAGGAGCGCCGTGACATCGCTGAGGCTGACGACAGGGGTCGGTACGCGGACACTGACGGCGTCAAATTTGCCCTTGAGTTGCGGCAACGTAAGCGTAACAGCGATAGCCGCGCCAGTGGTGGTCGGCACAATGTTTTCAGCGGCGTTGCGGCCTTCACGTAGGTCTTTGGCCGGTGCGTCCTGGACGACCTGGCTCGCGGTATAGCTATGCACGGTGGTGAGCATGGATTTTTCGATGCCGAAGTCGTTCTCGAGTACGTTCATGACTGCGCCGAGCGAGTTGGTGGTGCAGCTGGCATTGCTCAGTACTTCAGTGGCGCCTTTGAGCGTGTCGTCATTAGCGCCGAGCACGATGGTGTCCACGCCGTCACTCTTGGTCGGGCCAGATATAACCACGCGTTTGGCACCCGCCGTCAGATGCATGCCAGCGCCGTCTTTGTCGGTAAACCGGCCGGTGCTCTCGATGACGACTTCGACGCCCA
>CAYWOA010000067.1:0-1542 GCA_964459795.1 uncultured Candidatus Saccharibacteria bacterium
ACGTGGTCGGCTATCCGCAGGTGGCTAAAGAAGGCGGTAGCTGCGGCGCCAATGTCCACCTAAGTGCCGAGGAAGTCACCTTCAGCACCCAAATCATCAGCTACCTTAATGGCGTCATCAAACGCGCAGCAGCAGAAGCCGGCGTGTACTATGTGGACACAGAGGACGCTCTGAATGGCTACCGGCTCTGTGAGGCGCCCAAGAACCAGGCAGCCGTGAATGGCCTAACCAAGGGAAACGATGCGCTTTTTGGGCTGCTGGGCAATGAGAGCTACCACCCGACGAGTCTTGGGCACAAACTACTCGCGCAGGCCATCATAACTAAGACAGTCAACCTCACGAAACCGATGCCCACCCCGGTTGCGAATAACAAACCAGCTTTTAACTATTATGACGCGCTACTCAAAGATGCACCGAAACTCAACACGGAGGTACGGGTCTTGCGCTGGGGCGGCGACAAAACACAGCTGTTGGTAAAGCCGCAGGTTTACGTGCTCAAGCAAGCAGGGCTGCAACTAAAGAAAGGTACCCACCTCACTGTTCTCATCCACTCTACTCCCACTACTGTCTACTCGGGAACGTTCGAGGGAGAGGATATCAAGATTACAATTCCTGATGACATTGAACCGGGCTTCCACACTATCGACATCTACGGCACAGACGAAAGCGGTCAGGAGGTTGACTACCGACAAGCCGTTTATGTGGCTAGTAGTGACGCCGATTACGACGGCGACGGTGTAGCGAACGCCGATGACCCGTGCATGGTTGTGCCGCAAAGTGGTCAGGACGATGACAGCGACGGGGTGGATGACGCCTGTGATGGCGCTATCACCGACCCGAACATTGCGCCCGAAGACATCCCGGCGCTACCAGCGATATCGCCGCTCACACTCGATGGGGATGCGGCGACAGAGGATGCGTATGTAGACAGCTTCATTGCGCCGTATGTACCACCGAAGCAAGAAGAGCCTGCGACGCCGACCATACCCGAGACTCCCAAAGACGATGACTCGGCCAAAACCCCAGCCGATGACGCTAATGCCGATAGCGGCGATAGTAAGGATGCGAATACCGATGACTCGACCACGAGCACAGAGTCTCCCCTGGCGGTGACAGCCACGACAGCAGCGCAGCCAGCGACCGTCATTACTGCGGCAGTCGCCGCAGCTACCCAGACTGAGGCCAGCGACCCTAGTGTCTACGACGGATCGAGTGAAGCGCAGAGTCAAAGTGTGCTCGGCGAAGCGGCCGCCATAGCAGTGTCTCCCAAAAGTTCGCTACCCAAAAATATGGGCGCCGAGACTGGACATTCCCGAGCCGGTACATTTGCGCTGCTTGCAGTGAGCGTCTGTGGACTGGCCGCTCTGCTACTACTGCTGAAGCGCAGACACGACTGACCTGCTACAATTAAGCTTATGCTCAGAAAACAAAACCAAGGCTTTAGTTTCACGCACGCCCTTGTCGCTATCCTGGCCATTGCACTCGTTGTTCTCATCGGCTTCGGTATTAAACACGGGTCAGAAGTCGCCGCAGAGAAACAAA
>CAYWOA010000068.1:0-1527 GCA_964459795.1 uncultured Candidatus Saccharibacteria bacterium
TATGAAAGATGCATTGTCGAACATAGATACCTATCAGCCCCCGCCGTCCGACGGTCAGTCGTAGACTAGAACACGAAAAAACAGTATAATCAAAAGCACTATGGCCAAAAAGAAAAAGTCAGCCAAAAAATCCCCAGCCAAGAAAGCAGCAGAACCGGAAGCCAAAGAATCTTCGGCGGCGTTCGGTTATGTGCTTGCAGTCGTGTTCATCCTGGCTGCTATTTTTATCGTGCTTGGCGGTTTCAATGCGGGTGGTAGTTTGCCGAAGGGTCTTTTTGGCGCGGCGGCGTGGCTACTCGGTTGGGCAGCCTGGCTAGTACCAATCAGCCTGCTGTACTGGGGGTACTACAAATTTACCAATGACGATCACCGCGTGCCAAAGGGCCGTGTCTTTAGCATGTACGCGTTTTTGCTCCTGGCTTCAGCGTGGTTTTTCACCGCTTTTTCTGGTCAAGCCGTTTCCGGTGATGTGACCGGTGGTCACGGCGGAGAGGCAGGCGACGCAATGGGCGGCGCGGTTTTGGGCGCACTCGATAAAGTGCCGGCCAGCCTGCTGTTCTTTGCATTTGGACTCTTGACCTTTTTCTTTGCTTTCGGTATCTCACCTAAAGTACTGCTGGGCCTTCGGAATCTTTTCCGCCGCTCGGATGGTGAAACAGAGGGCGAACTAGCGGCGCTTAAGACAAAAGCGAGTGAAACTGGTTTCCAGCTGAACGAGGGCGTACCAGTGATGAAGCACAGCGAGGGTAGTGTGCCAAAAGAGCAAGTGCATCACACGAATTTCAAGAACACCGCGCAAAAACTAGCTGCGGGGGAAAGCCACGAAGCGCTCACCACCGCGGGCGATCCCGATTGGAAGTTCCCGGCTGTGGAGCTGCTCGATCAACGTCAAGATAAGGCCGACGCCGGTAATGTCGAGGGCAATGCCCACATTATCAAAGAAACGCTGGCGAATTTTGCCATCGACGTTGACATGGAAGGCGCCAATATCGGCCCGCGCGTGACCCAGTACACCTTACGTCCACCGACTGGAGTTAAACTGACAAAGATTACTGCGCTCGAAAACAATCTAGCGCTTGACCTGGCGGCCACGAGTATCCGTATAGAGGCGCCGATACCGGGTAAGCGGGCGGTGGGTATCGAGGTGCCGAACGTAAAGGGCGCGACGGTGCGCCTAAGCTCAATCGTACAGTCGCGCGAGTGGAACGAATCTAAGGGGCCACTGACGTTTGCTATTGGCAAGGACATCGTCGGGCACGCGGTCGTGGCGGATCTGGCACGTATGCCACACCTTTTGGTAGCCGGCCAGACCGGTTCCGGTAAATCGGTGATGATTAATGATATTTTGACGAGCCTACTGTACCGCAATAGTCCGAGCGATCTCAAGCTCATACTCGTCGACCCGAAGCAGGTTGAGCTGACGCCGTACAATGACCTGCCGCACCTGTTGACTCCCGTTATCCACGAGCCGGAGCGCTGTATATCGGCACTCAAATGGGCTGTCGCTGAGATGGAGCGCCGTCTGCG